>NZ_JAHRHX020000039.1:0-5294 GCF_020312115.2 Candidatus Phytoplasma sp. AldY-WA1 | reverse complement strand
TTTTTTTATATTCAAATTTTAATTAAAAAAAGAAAACAAAAAAAGAAATAACAATTTAATAAAAAAAATTCTTTTAAAAATAAAAACGAATTAGAAATAAAAAATAAATACAGTTTTAAAAAAAATATTGTAAATAATTCTATAATTTTAAATTTTATTTTTATATTATAAGACCTTCAATTTTTAAGGTCTTTTTTTATATTCAAATGAACCTTTATGCTTTCAGTTTTTCTTTTGTTTATAAAAAATAATAATAAAATTTATTAAGGAGTAATTAACAAAAAAACAAAAAAAGAGAATAAAACAATGACAACTATAAATCAAAAACCTAAATTCATTCGTTTTTATGATTCATTAGTAAACATTTTAATTTTAACAATACTTATTTTAATAATAACGTTTTAGATTATAAAAATATTTGATATAAAACTTGAACCAACACCAACGACAACGAATACATCAATTATAATTGTAGAATTGAGAACTAACGGAATTCAACCAACTTCAATTATAGATCTAAAAATTGAATCAAAATTGAAAGTCAAACACCAACAATTTAATAACGACTAAATTTTGGGATTTTATTTTTGCCATTTAGAGATTATTATTTTTATATTAAAAATCCCCACAATAAAGCAACCAATAAAGGTCTCTTCACGGACCTTTTTCATTTTACCCAAACCAAACACACACAACTAGCAAGGCCATTAAACCAAAAACAAAAAGGAGTAAAAAAACCAATCATGACCAAAAAACAAATGCAACAAAAAATTATATTTCTTGAAAAACAATTAAAATTATTATATAATTTAGTTATTGTTAAAAAAAAGGAGAAAAATACTGAGAAATTTAACACAGGCAGAGAATATAAACCACCTAGTGATTAAAAGATACAAAAACGAAATAAAAACATTAAATTAAATGTTATCCAATATTATATTTCATTAGACATTAATTATGTTCTTGATTCCGCATTAATTAAAAAACGAAAGGATTTATTAATGGTAAACGAAAGAAAAACCGAACAACTAGTACGAAAAATGCTAAAAGATGCTGGATATTATAATAATCCAAACATAATCATTGAAGAACAATCTTCAGATAATCCTAAAATAAATAAATTACTTAAATCAGCGAGTAAAGAAGGTAAAGGGAAAGGATACCCAGAATTTATAATATCATTTAGCGATAAACCATATGAATTGATATTAATAGAATGTAAAGCACAAACAACTAAACATGAGAGTACGGATAAGAAACAATATAAAAATTATGCTGTAGATGGAGTTTTACTATATGCTAGTTATTGTAAAGACTATTTTGATATAACTGCTATTGCAGTTAGTGGTCAAACAGAACAAGAAAAGAAAATATCTACTTTTTTATGGTTAAAAAAAAGTTATCAATATAAAAATATACAAAACAAACTTATATTAAATCCTGAACAATTAACAAAAATAATATTAGAACAAAAAAAACCTATTACTGAAGAAAATTTGATAATGAAAGCTATTGAATATAATAAATTATTACATTCTTACTCTATACCTGAAATAGAAAGATGTACTGTTATTAGTTCTATTTTAGTGGCTTTACAAAATAAAATTTTTATTAATAATTATAAATTATACAATAATAAACAAAACAGTCGACTTATAGATGACATTATAACAAATTGTCAACAAATTTTAGAAGATAAAGGGCTTTCGCAAGAAAAAATAAAAATTATAATATTTGAATATTCAAAATATAAAAATAATACAGTATTAAATTCATCATTTATAAATGATAAACCTAATAATTTATTGAGAGACTTGATAGATGATATAAATGAGAATATTTTACCTTTTATTAATAATAATAAATTTGATCTTTTGGGAAAATTTTATACTCAATTTATTAGATATGCTGGTAGTGATAAAAAAATAGGACTTGTTTTAACGCCAACACATATAGCAGATTTTTTTTGCGATTTAGTAAATTTACAACCAAATGATATAGTTTTTGATCCTTGTTGTGGAACTGGTGGTTTTTTAGTTTCCGCCATGAATAATATGCTTAAAAATGCTAAATATGAAAATGATAAACAAAAAAAATCAAATCAGAACAATTAATAGGTATTGAAAAAAGAGCAGATATGTTTAGTCATGCATGTTCTAATATGATGATGAGAGGAGATGGAAAAAGTAGTATTTTTCATGGAGATTGTTTTGATAACAAATTAAAAGAAATAGTTAAAGAACAAAAACCCAATATTAGTTTTTTAAATCCACCTTATCAAGATGGGAATGCTGGTCAACAATTAGAATTTATCGAGAATAGTTTAGATTGCTTAATAAAAGGTGGTAAATGTGTTGCTATTTGTCAAATTAGTACGGCGCTCAATACTAAAGGTATTAATGTTAAAGAAAGATTATTTAGAAATCATACTTTAAAAGCTGTTTTATCGATGCCTGATGATTTATTTCACCCAATAGGAGTAAATACAGTTATTTTAATTTGGGAAGCACATACTCCACATAATACCAATGTTAATACTTTTTTTGGTTATTTTAAAGATGATGGATTTATTAAAACTAAAAATAAAGGAAGAAGTGATATCAAAAATAAATGGGCCGATATTAAAAAAATATGGCTTGACGCTTATAACAATAAAAAAAATATGTCTGGATTATCAGTAAATCATCCTGTCAAATATGATGACGAATGGGTAGCGGAAGCTTATATGGAAACTAATTATGATACTTTAAATGATCAAGATTTTATTAAAAAAATAAAAGATTTTGTAGCTTTTGAATTTTTGAATAGTAGTGATAATTATGAAATTAGTTAAATTAAAAGATTTGTTTGATATTCAAATAGGCGTTAATTTAGTTTTTAGTAATTGTGATTTAGATAATAATGGAATACCTTTTGTATCAAGGACAGAAAAAAATAATGGTGTTTGCGGATATGTAAAACCAATTGATAATATTATACCTAATCCTGCTAACACTATTTCAGTTGCTGGTGGCGGTTCAGTAGGATCATCTTTTTTACAAAAAAAACCATATTATAGTGGTAGAGATCTTTTTATTTTACAACCAAAAAAAAATGTCAGAATGTCAGAACATGAAATGTTATGTTTTTGTGTTTATATCGAAGCCAATAAATATCGTTTTTCTTTTGGTCGACAAATGAATAAAACTTTAAGAAATCTTTTAGTACCTTCTTACGAAAATATCCAACAAAAAATTCCTAAGTTAAAAATAAAAAAAATTTTAAAAGAACCTTTAATTAATAAAAAAATAACTTTAAATGATAGAAAATGGCAATTTTTTAATTTAAAAGATTTATTTGTTCTCGAAAGAGGAAAAGAAATCATTCAAAATTCGGAAATTGGCAATATACCTTTAATAAGTTCTAGTGAATTCGATAATGGTTTAAATTGTTACATCAAAAAAGGTAAAAAACTTTTTAAAGCAAATTGTATTACAGTAGCAAATGGCGGTTCTGTTGGTTATTCTTTTTATCAAAAAAAACTTTTCTACGCTACTACTAGTGTGACTATTTTACAAAATAAAAATATTAATCACTATAATGCTTTTTTTATTATCACTTTACTTGAAAAAGAAAAATATAGATTTAATTATGGTCGAAACTGGAGTAATGAAAAAATGAGAAATAGTAGAATAAAATTACCAATTGATAAAACAGGTAATCTAGATTGGGAATTTATGGAAAATTATATTAAATCTTTGCCATATGGTAACAGTCTTGTTTCAAGATAACTGTTATTTCTATAAATTCAATCAAACAATCAATTAGTAAATTATAAAAAAATAAAAATAAATGATTTATCACAATTAAATAATTAGAAATAATTAAATTTTTCATCGTAATAAAAGACCCTACTCAGGATCTTTTTCTTTTACCTAAACCAAACACACACAACAACTAGCAAGTCCATTAAACCAAAAACAAAAAGGAGTAAAAAAACCAATCATGACCAAAAAACAAATACAACAAAAAATTATATCATTTGAAAAACAATTAAAATTATTATATAATTTAATTAGTATTAAAAACAAAGGAGTTGATTTAAATATGGAAAATAGTTTAAATATAAAAAAAGATATTGAAAAAAATCAAATCAACATTTTTGACGTTGCTAATTACATTATTAAAAAAAATAAGAATAAAGTTACTAATATGAAATTACAAAAATTGGTTTATTATACATATGCTAAATATTTAGTTGAAAACGATCAACCAATTTTCAATGAGCCCGTCGAAGCGTGGCTTCACGGCCCTGTTTTCCCTAATTTATATAATGAATTTAAGCGTTATACCTACAAAACAATTTTTAACGGAACTAAAAAAGGAGAAGAAAAACGTTTAACAAACGATCATCGTGTTTTAATCGATAAAATAATAGAATTGTATGGAAATAAAGAAGCTACTACTTTATCTAATTTGACACATAAAGAAACTCCTTGGCAATCAGCTTGGGATAATAATGAAGATTGGTCTAAAAATGTTATTAAAGATGAAATAATAAAAAAATATTTCATAAAAAATTTCAAAAAAATAAAGTAATCAACAAATATCAAGACATAAAAAAACCAATTTCAAACATAAATAATAACAAATAATTTCTTTTTATGTTATTATTATTATAACCTCAATTGATTTTCTTGATTTTCGTTGTTGAGTTGATTTGTTGAGGGATATAGGATTGTTGTAAATATATTACCAAATTTTGGTTGCATTTTTTTTAAAAAAAAGACCTCGCTATAGGTCTTTTTTTATTATAAAATTATTAATAACAATTATTTTAAATGATGTTGTTTCATTTTTTTGTATTGTAAAATTCAATAAAGAATTTAAACAATTCAAAAAAACATAAAAACATTCTAAAAATAATGTTATTATTTGGATTGTTGTAATCATATTGTTTTTCCTTTCTTTGATTGCATTTTTAACACCTTCAGAAAGGAAATAAAATACACCTTAATGAAGGTGTTAATTATATTATATATATAAAAATAAAAAAACGAATTTTTTAAAGCACTGTTAAACAACAGTGCTTTTTTTATTAAACAACAAAACAAATAAATAAAAAAACAAACAAACAAAAACGTTAAGCAATTAACAAAAAAAATAAAAATTAAAAAAAAGGAAATTAAAATTATGAAAAAATTAAACAAAAAACAAAAAGAATTAATCATCAAAGATGGGTGTGCGCACTGTTTCAAAAAAGTGTAAATAAATTTATTTTTAATACTGAAAAGACTAGTTAAATCAAACTAGTC
>NZ_JAHRHX020000085.1:0-2022 GCF_020312115.2 Candidatus Phytoplasma sp. AldY-WA1 | reverse complement strand
CGAGTTAAGATGTTAGTATTTAAACCAGATAAGGATTATATTCCTTGATAATATAAATAATCATTGATAAAAATTATTTATTTCCATCTTACAAGTCCTATTAGTTCATTTTGACTTGGTTGTATCATTACTCTTCTTTTTTGCGTTTAGGTCCGTTTCAGGACTTCTCCTTGGAATTCTTTCTTCTCGCGAAATCGTCTTGGTTATGAACTTCACCTCAATCCGCTTTTATTCTTTGCTATAATCTATAATTCTTTCGTTTGATAAACCAAGAATATGAAGTATGTGATTATCACACATTGCAATTCGTTAATTCGCTGTTAATAAGGCCTCTTTGGCGCCCATCAAACGATACTAAGTAGTAATATTTTTTACCATCAAAATTAATATAAAATTCAACATTATTTTTAATTATTTTATTTTTGTTTGATAAACAAATTATTTTACCGTTGTAAACAATTTTTTTTCGATCTTCTTGACAACTTTTAACATCAAAACCTTGTTTTGTTTGTTTCAAAAATTGTTTAATAATTGATAAATCGGTTTCTCGATAATACAAGATCGATTTTTTGTAATTTTTAAAATTGGTTCGAATCGGTTTATCGAATTTATCTTTTTTATCAGGATCGATTTTATATAACTTTAAGTCTTGTAATTTATTAATTGGAATTGTTTTTAAAATTTCTTTAATTCTATTTTTTTCTAGATTTTTGTAATTCTTTTTAAAGATATTATATGTTGCGATTGTTTCTATTTTTGATGGTTCAGGTTCGTTTTTTTGGTTATTATTGTCATTTTGAGGTAATGTTGGTTGTTCTTGATTACTTGGTTGGAAAGATTTTAACAATTCTACAACCGAATTTTTTAATTCGCTCGGTGTGTAAATATCAGGTCCATTTTTTCCATTAAGCTTTAAATTAATCTTTTTATTGTTTTTACTTTTTCCTGTATGCTCATATATACGAACTGCTAACAAGACTTCTGGTTTAATTTTTTCTAATTCCGTTTTTAATTCGATAATTTGTTTGTTTGATGAAGTATTAGATTTTATTGTTGTAGATGGTTGTTGTGTTGAAATAGTTGATTTAGCTTTTTCGATTAGTTCTGGATGTATGAATTGATACCAGTTTCCTGAAATTTTTTGAATTTTGTATCTTTTATCAGTTAAAAATTTTTCTAAAACTGGTTGTGTTAATTCAAAATAGAATGTAAGATTGTCATAATCGTAATAGAATATATCAAATGGTTCGTATGATAATTTATCAAAGACAACAGCATAAAATTTTGAACTAATATTGCTTTTACTAAAAACTATTTCATTATATTCTGAATATTTATTGCATTTAAAATTGTATTGTGGTAAATTTTTATAATTTTGGTTCATTATTTTTTTCTCCTTTATTAATGAATTTATTTTTTTTAAAATGGTGTAAAACGAAAGTGCGAAAAATCGTACTTTTTAAATTTGTTTTTTTTAATTTTTTTAAGCTCAGCTAAAAGAGACATTTTAAAAAATACGGAAATATAGGTTTCAATTTTTTTTGTTTTTGAAACACAATTATTAGATTAAATCCGTGTTATTAGTGTTTTAATTTGTGATTTTTTACTATTTTTTTTAACTGAGCGCTATCTTTTGTTTAAAATGTATTTATTTAATGAGTTTTGATATTTCAAAAATTAGGTTTTTGATTGCTAACTGTTTTTCTACTTTTTCAATTTGATTTGAAAGTAAATATTGTTTATTTTTTTTAATTTTTTTAGACATATTAATATATGTTATTCGATTTTTATCATAACAATAAGTAATTCCTGGTGAAATATAATATTTTTTATTTTTATATTGATTAACATTTTTAATTAATAAATTATTATAAGTTAAAAAATAAGAATTAATTTCTTTCTTTTTTTTAGAATAAATTAAAATCAAAGTATTACAAATCTTTGAATTATAAATTTCTTTAGAAAAACTATTTTTAGTAAAACCAGATTTTGAAAGCAATTTAAATTGAAATGTTTTTGTTT
>NZ_JAHRHX020000084.1:0-2052 GCF_020312115.2 Candidatus Phytoplasma sp. AldY-WA1 | reverse complement strand
TCATCTGGAACACCACCAACACCAGTACAATCACCAACAACTATAACACCAGCAGCATCTGAAACACCAACACAAGCACCGACACCACAACCTGCAAAAACAAACGAGGAAGCATCATCAAATGAAGAAGCAATTACTTCATTAGTTGACGAACTAGTTACTATAAAAGAAGACGTTGATAAATTAAAAGCTACAAAACCTCAACCGACTAACAATAACGAAATTAGTTCACTTAATAAACAAAATAAAGAACAAAAAGAAAAAATAGATAAATTAGAAAAACGTTTATCTACCGTTGAATTAAAAAACATTCAAAACCCATCAATAAGTCAAACTCCAACGCAATCAAATAACGAAGATTTCCCAAAAACTGACTTAACGAAAATGCCATCATTTGATAAATTAATCGGGTTCAAAGAAGAACGCGAAGCCGCAGATCGTTTTTTAAATTTTTTAAAGAGTATTGGAAACTTTCCAAATATTGGAGAAGTTAAAATACCAACTGGTATTTTATTACACGGAGTAGCTGGTACTGGTAAAACTACTTTCGCACAAGCTTTAGCAAAAGAAGCAAATTTACCTTTTTTTAACACATCAGCATCTCAATTTTCAAAAGGAGTAGTTGGTGAAGCCCCACAAATGGTTCGTGATTTATTTGCTACTGCAAGAAAAGAAGCACAAAGATCAGGCGGAGCAATCATTTTCATTGATGAATGTGAAGAGATTTTTAAAGATTTAACTGATAACCAATCTAAAAACACTGCCGACACCGTGAATATCATTAACGAATTTAAAGCTCAAATGACAAGTTATGAAAACGATCCTAAAAAACCAGTTTTCTTAATGGGCGCAACGAACCACATTAACAAAATTGACGAAGCCATCAAATCAAGATTTAGTTACATGATTGAAATCAAACCAGGTGATTTTGAAGATCGTAAAAAGATGTTAGAATTCTTAATCAAAAAACGTCAAAACCCATACAGTGACGACGCCAAAGATTACCTATTAAACGTTGTTAATAGAGCATTAGACGAATTACCACCTTACAAACGAGCAAACCGTATTTTAACTGGTGTATTAGACGAAGCTGTTAGTACTCTTGTTTTAGAAAGCAACAAGACAACCCCACCACGAACTCAAATCAACATCGACGACATCAAAACCGCATACCGTTTAAGAGTAGACAAAGACACTGGTATATTAGACATTATCGACAACCATAGAAAACAACAACCAGCTAGCACAACACCAACAACTGGAACAACAAAAACTGGATCACAAACACCACCAGTTCAACCAGCTAGTGCAACACCACCAACTGGAACAACAACAACTGGATCACAAACACCACCAGTTCAACCAGCTAGCACAACATCACCAACTGGAACAACAGCAACTGGAATACAAACAACTAGAACTGTAACACCGCAAACAACTAAAAAAATAATTTTCCAAAAAGATAATGAAACTATCAAAACAATTGAAGAACGTGACAAAAGTGAAAAATTAGTTAAAAAGACAAGATATTTGTATGACAACAAAAATATTTTTTATATTAAAGAATACAACGAAAACGAAAAATTAATTAAACGAACAACCTACTTCCCCAACGGCCAAACTATTTTATCAATCGCCGAATACAACGAAAACGGCCAACTAACTAAAGCAATAGAATATTACCCTGATGGCCAAACTATTAAACGAAATGTTGAATTTGACAAAAATGGAAAAATAGTTAAACAGACAAAATATAATCCTAATAGTAAAATTATTGGAAAAATTTATAACTATGATAAAAACGAAAAATTAGTTAAAAAAACATTCTACCAACCCGATGGTCAAATAATCAATTGTATCAAAGAATTCGACGAAAATGAAAAATTAATTAAAGAAACAATTTATCAAAAAGATGGTGTAACTATTAAGTTTATTAATGAATACAACAACAATAAAAAAACTAAAGAAACAAAATACTACCCTAATGGCTTAGCTATCGACTACATCAACGAATACGATGAAAATGAAAAATTAACCAAAAAAACAGACTAT
>NZ_JAHRHX020000008.1:0-28121 GCF_020312115.2 Candidatus Phytoplasma sp. AldY-WA1 | reverse complement strand
ACTGGAACAACTGAAATATTACAACCAAACACAAAAACATACATCAACGAAGAGAAACAAAAAGTCATTGAGGAATACAATACTAACAACCAAAAAATTAAAACAATATTTTATCGACCAAATAGTGAAATTATTAGAAATATTGAAGAATTCCACAAAAATGGAAAATTAGCCAAAGAGACAATTTATAATATCAAAACACAAACTATTGATTCTATTAGCGAATACAACGAAAACGAAAAATTAATTAGAAAAACATTTTACCAAGCTGACAATCAAACTATTTCATCAATCAACGAATATAACGAAAACGGAGATTTCATCAAAACAACACACTATCAACCCAACGGCCAAACTATTTCATCAATTATCGAATTCAACGAAAACAAAAAAATAGTTAAAACAGATTTTAATGCTAATGGTCAAAAAACTAAAGAAACAAACTATTTGTCTTATAATGAAATCTATTTGTTTTATAATAAAATCGATTACATCAACGAATACAACGAAAATGGCAAATTAATTAAAAAAACGCAATATGACACATATGGATTTATTGATTTTGTTGTTAACTATGACTATAACAAACACAACCAAATAATCAAAGCAACAATCTACCAACCCGACGGCCAAACTATCAAACAAATTAACGAATACAACGAAAACGGCCAAAAAACTAAAACAACACTCTACCACCCCAACGGTCAAATTATTGATTGTATTGAAGAATACAACCCCGCCAACGGCCAAAAAACTAAAATAACACAATATGGCTCCGATGACCAAACTATTTATTATATTGCAGAATTCAACGAAAACAAAAAATTAATTAAATTAATAAACTACCAATACAACAGCAAAACTATTGAATCAATCGACGAATACAACGAAAATGGCCAAAGAATTAAAACAACATTCTACCGTCCTGACAGCATAAAAATTTGGAAAATTGAAGAATACAACGAAGACGAAAAATTAGTTAAAACAACATTATACGAAGACGACAGCCAAACTATTGGTCACATTAGTGAATACAACCCTACTAACGGCCGAAAAACTAAAACAACACACTACCAATCCGACGGAACAACCATCGATGACATCTACGAATACAACGCAAACGAAAAATTTACTAAAATAACAAAATATTACTCCGACGGTAAAACAAATAAAGAAATTACTGACTACAACGAAAATGGAAAATTTGCTAAAATAACAAAATATTACACCGACGGAACTGTTAAAAAAATCACAGAATACAACCCCAACGGCCAAAAAATTAAAACAACAAACTACAACCCCGACGGAACAACCATTGATGACATCACCAAATACAACGAAAATGGAAAATTTGTTAAAATAATAAAATATTACTCCGACGGTAAAACAAAAAAAATTATTAACTACAACGAAAATGGAAAATTTGCTAAAATAACAAAATATTACTCCGACGGTAAAACAAATAAAGAAATTACTGACTACAACGAAAATGGACATATAATTAAAATAACATATTACAACCCTGATGGAAGCATTGAAGACATCATCTAAGAATACAACCCCCGACGGATCAATAAAAAAATAACATAAAAAAGACTCACTTTAAGTGAGTCTTTTTAATTTACCTCCAACAATAAAAAAAACTACAGGCAACACAACACACAGCAACAAAAAACTAACGCAAGGAAATTAAAAAAAATAAACTAAATTATAAAAAAATTAGAAACTACAAAACACTAATTTTTATAATTTAATTTATAATTTTTATATAAATATAAAAAAAGGAAAAAAACAATTATGAATAACAATTCAAAAAACTCAAAACAAAAGAAGATTATTATTATATTCTTTTGTTTTTTTATTTTAATTGGTTTTACTTATTTTATTTTGACTAAAAAAAAGAAACCAACAATAGAATCATCACAAAATGCAACACAAAAACAAATTGAAAACAAAAAACAACAATTAGAATCATCACAAAATAAATCATCAGAACAAAATGAAAATAATAATCAACAAATAGAACCGTCACAAAATGAACCACAACCAACTAGCATAACACCACCAATTGGAACAACAGCAACTGGATCACAAACACCACCAGTTCAACCAGCTAACACAACACCACCAACTGGAACAACACCAACTGGATCACAAGCACCAGCTGAACAACAAGCATCAACACCAGCTAACGAATCAGCTAATAAACCAGCTGAAAAACAATCAGCACCAGCTGAACAACAATCATCAACACCAGCTAATGAATCAATTAATGAATCAACTAACACAACACCGCCAGTCAAACCATCACAACCAGCAATTCAACCACCAGTTGAACCATCACAACCAGCTAAAATATTACAACCACACACAAAAACATACATCAACAAACATAGACAAAAAATCGTTGAGGAATACAATACTAACAACCAAAAAATTAAAACAATAATTTATCGACCGAATAGTGAAATTATTAGACATATTGAAGAATTCCACAAAAATGGAAAATTAGCCAAAGAGACAATTTATAATATCAAAACACAAACTATCGATTGTATCAACGAATACAACGAAAATGGCCCAAAAACTAAAGAAACAATCTACCAACCCGACGGCCAAACTATCAAACAAATTAACGAATATAACGAACATGGTCAAAATACTAAAACAACACACTATCAACCCAACGGCCAAATTGTTTCATCAATTATCGAATTCAACGAAAACAAAAAAATAGTTAAAACAGATTTTAATACTAATGGTCAAAAAACTAAAGAAATAAACTATTTGTCTTATGATGAAATCTATTTGTTTTATAATAAAATTGATTACATTAATGACTACGACGATAATGAAAATTTAACTAAAAAAACACAATACCAAGACGACGGCAAAACTATTTTAGCAATTGCAGAATACAACGAAAACGAAACATTAGTTAAAAAGACAACCTATCAAAACTATGGTAGAACTATTTCATATATTCAAGAATACACCAACGGCCAAAAAAATAAAACAACACACTACCAAGACGACGGCCAAACTATCAAACAAATTAACGAATTCAACAATAACGAAAAATTAATTAAAAATACAATCTATCTTTCCAACAACATTATTTGGTATATCCGCGAATACAACGAAAACGAAAAATTAATTAAAGCAACATTTTACAAAAAAGATGGTCAAATGATTGATTACATTTGTGACTGTAACGAAAATGGAAAATTAATTAAAAAAACACAATACCGAGATGACGACCAAATTGTTTGGCATATTGACGAATATAACCCTAACAACGGTCAAAAAATTAAAGAAACATTCTACGAAAACGATGGTCAAACTATTTCATCAATCGACGAATACAACGAAAACGGTAAAAAAACCAAAACAACATGGTACAAAAACGACGGCCAAACTATTTGGTCAATTGAAGAATACAACGAACACGGTCAAAAAATTAAAGACATATACTATTATGATGATGGCCAAACTTTTAAAAAAATCACCGAATACAATGAAAATAGAAACGTCATCAAAACCACACACTACAACCCCGATGGAACGTTAAAACAACCAGAATTGCCACAACAAGTTGAAACACCTCAATCAACTGAAACACCACAAACAAACAACAACAAAAAAACATTTTATTGGAATAATGGCCAAGTTTGGTATATTGAAGAATACAACGAAAACGGCCAAAAAATTAAAGAAACACACTACCAACCCGACAGCGAAACTATTTGGTCAATTGACGAATTCAACGAAAACGAAAAATGGATTAAAACAACATTCTACCACCCCGACGGCACAATAAAAAAATAACTTAAAAAAAGACTCGTTTAAACGAGTCTTTTTTTTATTTTAACCGTACAAAAAAATCAGGTGATTTAAATCGCCCATTACAACACAAAAAAACAAAAAAACGCAAAGACAATTAAAAAAAACAACCCAAATTAACAATTATTAACAATTAAAAAGATTCATTTTATATGAATCTTTTTTTTATACCAAAATTCACCTAAAAGAGAAAAAATATGTCGTTCATCGTCATTGAAGGATTTAATAAAATCATCAACTATATTAAATAATTATAATAATAATGATAATAACAAAATATTATTATTCTTCAAATATTAAAATATTTTTTTTGCAAAATACACGCTTTATAATCTTTAAATTTACATTATTTTTAAAATATGTTATATTAACAATATAATTAAAAAAACATATATAATACAAAAAAAGAAATGAAAATAAAAAAAATGAATATAAATTTGTTGGAATTGTTATTAGATGTTTTTGCGAAAACAGGAATAACAATTTGGTTATGTTATTCCATTAATAACTTAAAAAAAGACTTAAAATCTAAATCTAATGATTTAAAAGATTTAAAAACAGATTTTAATCGTTTGAACGATAAAATAGATAAAATTGATAATGATAATAAATTAAACGATAAAAAATTAGAATTATTAGAAAAAGAAATGTTATATCATCGAGAAAATTTAGACAAAATTAAAAAAATAAACCAAGAAACAAAAGATACAACAACAGAAACATTTAAAAAAATAGAAAAACTAATAGACAACAATAACAAAAAAAACAATATATAACACAAACAAACCCAAGACTCTCATTTTTGAGAGTCTTTTTTTTATACCTAAATTTTCATTAAAAGGAGAAAAATATAATGAAAAAAATAATCATCCAAAAGGAGATAAACCAATCATGACCAAAAAAACAAATACAACAAAAAATTATATCATTTGAAAAACAATTAAAATTATTATATAATTTAATTAGTATTAAAAACAAAGGAGTTGATTTAAATATGGAAAATAGTTTAAATATAAAAAAAGATATTGAAAAAAATCAAATCAACATTTTTGACGTTGCTAATTACATTATTAAAAAAAATAAGAATAAAGTTACTAATATGAAATTACAAAAATTGGTTTATTATACATATGCTAAATATTTAGTTGAAAACGATCAACCAATTTTCAATGAGCCCGTCGAAGCGTGGCTTCACGGCCCTGTTTTCCCTAATTTATATAATGAATTTAAGCGTTATACCTATAAAACAATTTCTAACGGAACTAACAAAGGAGAAGAAAAACATTTAACAAACGATCATCGTGTTTTAATCGATAAAATAATAGAATTATATGGAAATAAAGAAGCTACTACTTTATCTAATTTGACACATAAAGAAACTCCTTGGCAATCAGCTTGGGATAATAATGAAGATTGGTCTAAAAATGTTATTAAAGATGAAACGATAAAAAATTATTTTATAAAAAATCCTAAAAAAATAAAGTAATTTTATGAGTTCAAAAGCAAAATTTCGTTATTCTTTTGTTAAAAAATATTTGCCTTGTAAAAACTTTAAACACTTTAAAATTAAAAAATTTTTTGATGATATTCTTTATCCTTTAGACAAACCTATACAACATGTTAGTTTTCAAAGCGTCATAAATAGTGATTTACATTTTCATAAAGTCGAAAAACATAAACTTGTTAATAAAGGTTTTGAAAATGTTGTAACACTTGCAGAAGGTGAAACGGTTTATCAATTAAAAACTACAAAACAAAGTCGTTTATTAGGTTTAAAAATAAATAATATTTTTTATATTCTTGATTTTGATCCTAAACATGAAATATATTAATTTAACAAAAAACAATTCTAATATATATTCGGTTGATAAACCAGAAAGCTCTTTTTAAAAATAGATATAAAAGATATAAATTTTTTAAATTTATTTTTTTAAAAAAATTTATTTAATAATTTTAATATTTAAAAAAAATAAAACTCAATTATTTTTAATTAACTGAGTTTTATTTTTTTAAATAACTTAAAATTTTATTTTTTAAAATTTATTAATAATTTTGATTATTTTACTAATAAATTTATCTCTTCTTTAAAATATTTTCTTTTTTAAAATAAAGAAACTATTTTATCTATTTAATCAAGGTTTATTTTCTTTCATAAATTTTTATATTATTAATAAAATCGATCTTTTAATTATAATTTAAAATTAAAAATTATAATTAAATAAAGATATAAATCAAATATAAAATTATTTATAAAAAAATTAAAATTATTTTAATCATACTAGTAAATAATAAAATAATAAAATAAGAGTGATTATTATGAAAACAAATAGAATAATAATAAAAATATAAATATTTTTATTACTGATTAAAGATTCTTCTTTTTGTTGAATTAAATTATTTTTAAATGTTGTTAAAACTTCTTCTTTTTGAGTTAAAGCGTTTTTAGTTGTTGTTAATTCTTCTTTTTGTTGAATTAAATCATCTTGACATGTTGTTAAAGCTTCTGTTTTTGTTCTTAAATCATTTTGAGATGTTAATAAATTTTTATCTCTTGTTCTTAAATCATTTTGAAATGTTAATAAATCTTCTTCTTTTTGAGTTAAAGCGTTTTGAACTGTTCTTAATTTTTCTTTTTGTTGAATTAAATCATTTTGAGTTGTTGTTAAAGCTTCTGTTTTTGTTCTTAAATCATTTTGAGATGTTAATAAATTTTTATCTTTTTGAGTTAAAGTACTTTGAATTGTTCTTAATTCTTGTTCTTTTTGAGTTAAAGCGTTTTGAACTGTTCTTAATTCTTCTTTTTGTTGAATTAAATCATTTGTTTTTGTTCTTAAATCATTTTGAGATGTTAATAAATCTTTTTCTTTTTGAGTTAAAGTACTTTGAACTGTTCTTAATTTTTCTTTTTGTTGAATTAAATCATTTTGAGTTGTTGTTAAATCTTCTGTTTTTGTTCTTAAATCATTTTGAGATGTTAATAAATTTTTATCTTTTTGAGTTAAAGTACTTTGAATTGTTCTTAATTCTTGTTCTTTTTGAGTTAAAGCGTTTCGAACTGTTCTTAATTCTTCTTTTTGTTGAATTAAATCATTTGTTTTTGTTCTTAAATCATTTTGAGATGTTAATAAATCTTTTTCTTTTTGAGTTAAAGTACTTTGAACTGTTCTTAATTCTTGTTCTTTTTGAGTTAAAGAGTTTTTAGTTGTTGTTAATTCTTTTGTTTTTGTTCTTAAATCATTTTGAGATGTTAATAAATCTTTTTCTTTTTGAGTTAAAGTGCTTTGAACTGTTCTTAATTCTTCTTCTTTTTGAGTTAAAGTACTTTGAATTGTTCTTAATTCTTGTTCTTTTTGAGTTAAAGAGTTTTTAGTTGTTGTTAATTCTTTTGTTTTTGTTCTTAAATCATTTTGAGATGTTAATAAATCTTTTTCTTTTTGAGTTAAAGTGCTTTGAACTGTTCTTAATTCTTCTTTTTGTTGAATTAAATCATTTTGAGTTGTTGTTAAAGCTTCTGTTTTTGTTCTTAAATCATTTTGAGATGTTAATAAATCTTTTTCTTTTTGAGTTAAAGTACTTTGAACTGTTCTTAATTCTTGTTCTTTTTGAGTTAAAGCGTTTTGAACTGTTTTTAATTCTTCTTTTTGTTGAATTAAATCATTTTGAGTTGTTGTTAAAGCTTTTTCTTTTTGAGTTAAAGAGTTTTGAACTGATCTTAATTCTTCTTTTTGTTGAATTAAATCATTTGTTTTTGTTCTTAAATCATTTTGAGATGTTAATAAATCTTTTTCTTTTTGAGTTAAAGTACTTTGAACTGTTCTTAATTTTTCTTTTTGTTGAATTAAATCATTTTGAGATGTTAATAAATTTTTATCTTTTTGAGTTAAAGTACTTTGAATTGTTCTTAATTCTTGTTCTTTTTGAGTTAAAGCGTTTCGAACTGTTCTTAATTCTTCTTTTTGTTGAATTAAATCATTTGTTTTTGTTCTTAAATCATTTTGAGATGTTAATAAATCTTTTTCTTTTTGAGTTAAAGTACTTTGAACTGTTCTTAATTCTTGTTCTTTTTGAGTTAAAGAGTTTTTAGTTGTTGTTAATTCTTTTGTTTTTGTTCTTAAATCATTTTGAGATGTTAATAAATCTTTTTCTTTTTGAGTTAAAGTGCTTTGAACTGTTCTTAATTCTTCTTCTTTTTGAGTTAAAGTACTTTGAATTGTTCTTAATTCTTGTTCTTTTTGAGTTAAAGAGTTTTTAGTTGTTGTTAATTCTTTTGTTTTTGTTCTTAAATCATTTTGAGATGTTAATAAATCTTTTTCTTTTTGAGTTAAAGCGTTTTGAACTGTTCTTAATTCTTGTTCTTTTTGAGTTAAAGCGTTTTGAACTGTTCTTAATTCTTCTTTTTGTTGAATTAAATCATTTTGAGTTGTTGTTAAAGCTTCTGTTTTTGTTCTTAAATCATTTTGAGTTGTTGTTAAAGCTTTTTCTTTTTGAGTTAAAGTACTTTGAACTGTTCTTAATTCTTGTTCTTTTTGAGTTAAAGTGTTTTTAGTTGTTGTTAAAGCTTCTGTTTTTGTTCTTAAATCATTTTGAGTTGTTGTTAAAGCTTTTTCTTTTTGAGTTAAAGTACTTTGAACTGTTCTTAATTCTTGTTCTTTTTGAGTTAAAGCGTTTTGAATTGTTCTTAATTCTTCTTTTTGTTGAATTAAATCATTTTGAGATGTTAATAAATTTTTATCTTTTTGAGTTAAAGCACTTTGAACTGTTCTCAATTCTTGTTCTTTTTGAGTTAAAGCGTTTTGAACTGTTCTTAATTCTTCTTTTTGTTGAATTAAATCATTTTGAGTTGTTGTTAAAGCTTCTGTTTTTGTTCTTAAATCATTTTGAGATGTTAATAAATTTTTATCTTTTTGAGTTAAAGCGTTTTGAATTGTTCTTAATTCTTGTTCTTTTTGAGTTAAAGCGTTTTGAACTGTTCTTAATTCTTCTTTTTGTTGAATTAAATCATTTTGAGTTGTTGTTAAAGCTTCTGTTTTTGTTCTTAAATCATTTTGAGATGTTAATAATTCTTTATCTCTTGTTCTTAAAAAAACAAGTAATTTTTCAGCATACTGTTGTTTCGCATATAATTTATTATGTTTTTTTTTTAAAGCTTCCAAAGTAATTGCTGCTAATAATTGCCCATCATTATTTATATTCGTTGTATCAATATCTTCATTTGGATCATATTTATCTGGATGAGTTATTAATTTTTGAGATGTTTCGATAATAATATTTTTATCTATTATTTTATTCGTTAATTTTCTGATATCAAATGAAAAATATAATATAAAAATATAAAAAATAAATATAAATATTGTTAATAAGAAAAAAATAATTATTGAATTTAAATTTTGTTTGGTTTTATTTATAAACATATATCATATAAATTTCTAATTAATATATAAAAAAATAAATGATAATGACTTTAATTAATTTTTCATTTATCAAATGATTTCAAATAAGATCATAAAAAAATAATATTAATTTTTAAAATTTTGTTTTTATTTAAAAAATATCGCATTGATTAAACTTATAAAAGTATAATTTATATATAAGTTTAAATCGGATATTTTTTCATAATATATTGAGGTTTCTTAATTAAAAAAAAGAGTTATCTTTATTTCTTAAGTTTTTTAATAAAATAATAAAGTTAAATAACATAAATTTTTTTATATTAATAAATTTAATACTTTATTTAGGTATATATTGTTAATTTTAAAATAATCAACAATAAACTTTAGTCAAAGAATTCTAGTAATAAAGATTATTATCATTAATAATTTAAATTTTATTGAATATTTCTACTTAATAAGTAAAATTTTTGCTTTTGATTTTATAAATTAGTTATTTTTAAAACTATTTTATTTCGAAAGATATAATCAAAATAATATTTTTTTAATAGAAAATAAAAAAAATAATAATAATTAATGTGTCTAGAAGTTTATTCAAATTAATCTTGTTTATATTGATTAAATAAAATATTGTCATTCGTTTATGTACATATAAAAAAAAAAAAAAACAAAAATTAGTTAATTACTAATTAATATTATATTATTTATTTAAAAAATATTTATGAACACTCATTGTTACACACTTTATAAAAAATTATTTATGATAAATTAGACTTTAATAATAAAATAGACTAATTGTATAATGATTTTTGAAAAAAACGATTTTATTTGTAAAATTTTTAAAAAATATTTTTTTACGATTCTTTAGATTAGATTTCCCAATTAAAAACTAAATTAAAAGTTTATATATAAATTTTTTTGAAAATTAATTTTAAATAAAATGATTATTCGAAAAATATTCGAATGTATCATTTATTATTTTAAAAATGTAAATTAGATCAAATATTATATATATTGAAAACAATTTTAAGAAATAAATTGCATTTTAATAATTTTAAATAATAAAATAATAATCTTTATATACGAAATATAAATTTTCAAAAAAATATATTTTTGAAAAATTTTTTAGTCATAAAATCTAAAATCTTTTTTAAAAAAATTATTTAATGATAATTAATATCTGTAAAATAAACTAAATTAAAAATAATTTTTTTATAATTATTAAAAATAATAATATTAAAATGTTTTATAATGTTTTATATTAAAATAAATATTTAAAATTTTTTTAATTTTTATCTAAATTTATAAACTTAATAATAAAATTTATTTTTTTAATTAATTATTTTCTAAATAATTTTATTATTTACTCTTATGTAAATACATTATTTTTATTTAAAATTACAATAATAAAATAATCAAAATAATTAAATTTAATTGATTATTTATACAACTATACATATTAAATTGTATCATAAAAATACTTATATTAATTATTTATTAAATATTTAATAAAAAAAGATATTAATTAGAAAAGTTATTATTTTGTATATCATTATTTTTTCTACAAAATATCATGTTCAAAATTTTTTTATATATTTCCGCTTTTAAAGAAGCAAAATCGACGATAAAATTAACAATTGGTCTAAGGGTAAATATTGTCCTAAATCTCTTTGTTTATTTAATAAATTGATTTCTAAAATTCAAATTTTTTTCCGTGTAAATCGTTGTTATTAGAAGCAAAAAAATTAATAAAATTAATTTTTTCAATTATTTTTTTAAAATAATTAAATGTTTTTCTCTATCGATGTTAAAAACAGATTTTTCAAAAATTTACTTACTTTTCTGTAGTTTTCATACTTCACTGCCATGGTTATATAATATTTTTGAAGTTGTCGATAATAGAATTGTCTCGATATTTTTATTTCATTGAGTTGTTTTTTAACTTTATCGATGTGAGTTTGGATTTCGGTTTTTCGTTGTTCGGCAGTTGAGATTCCATCTAATAATTTTAGATTGTTAATATTTCTAGCATACATTATTTCTAAGTCTTTTTTTGCTTTTTTTTAACCCATAATATAAATTTTTTTGAAACTTTTGTTGTTTTAACAAGGTAAAATTATCTTTATTTCTATTTTCATCTGTAAAAAAATATATAAAAATAATATCTCCTGCGTTAGGAATATTTTGTTTTAATTGTTCTGGCAATTTATTTATATAGTTTTTTGTTTCTTCTTGTTTTTTTAATTTGTCTTTTTTTGTACTATTATGATCATTAATCAAATATGCTGTGTCAAAATAATAAAAATGATTAAAATAATTTTTTTATTTTTATATTTTTTCCTTTCATCTATATTATTTCTTTTGTAGTATATTTTTTTAAAAAACAAAACTACTATTAAATATAATTTAATTATAAAATAATAAAAAAACAAGTTTAATTTTCAGCAAACTTGTTTTTTTATTATTTTATATAATTAATTTATCAAAAAAAGATAACAAACATCATTTTTTTATCTTTTTTTGTATATAATTATTATTAATAGTAATTATAATTATTACTATTTATTATTAATTGATTGTTATGTTTTTTTGTTCATTTTTTTATTAAATTTAATTTTATTTAATTTTATTTGAAATAAATAAAATAGGTAGGTAATTTAATATATTATGGCAAAGGCAAATGATATTTCATCTCAAAAAAAATCAAGAGTTTTATTAATAATAGTTTTAATAATTATATTATTTTTGTTAAGTTTGTTTATTTGGAAAATATTAAGCGATGAAAAAACGACAGAAAAAGAAGAAAAAAATACAACTCAAATTTTTTCGGAAACGGAAAATAATAATCCTCAGGTAAACGAAAAACAACAAAAAAATCAAGAATCTTACGATAAAGCACCTAATGAAACGGATTTTTTTCGAAAAATTATTTTAGATTCTGAAACGAAAAAATGTTTTTATAAAATCTTAAATTTAAATGCCAAATTAGAAGAAGATTTTAAAATGAATACAAAAGATATTTTAGATTTACTTAAAGATAAATCAATTGTTTTTGATTTAAAAAATACAGAATTAAAACCGAATTCGCATATTAATTTATTTCAAGAAACATCATTATCAAAAGGATCGGGAACAGAACAAAATTTATATGATTTTAAAGATAAACCAAATTTAAAATTAAAAATTAATAAAAAGAAAAGTCTTTGGGGTGAGAAAACATATATTCAGGCACAATTATTATCTAATTCGGAGATATTATTATTAAATGATTTTCTCGATACAGATAACCCAAAAATTAATTTAGTAACTACAAATTTAATATTGTATAAAGATAAAGTTTAAAAAAATAAAAAAATGATTTTTATCATTTTTTTTATTTTTTTATTATAATATATCGATTTAAAAGAAAAATTATTTTTTTATTTTTCGATTTTTTTAAATCATTTCAGATAAATTCATAAATTTTTTTGATATTTTAATTTTAAAAAAAATATTGTGTTTGAATTATTTTTATATAACAAAAATACATTAAAATACATTATATAATAGCTAAATTTAACAAAATTAAGAATATGATCAGACAAATTCATCTTTAATAGAATTTTTATTGGAATTTTAAATGTATTCAATTATTATTATATTTAAATTTAATTATCAAATAATAAAAGAGTTATTTAGACAATAACTCTTTTATTTTGCTTATTTTTTTACTTATTTTAATAAATTATTTCATGAATGGCAGGGATATCAGGATTCGAACCCGAACAAGCGGTTTTGGAGACCGTTATGCTGCCGTTGACATCATATCCCTCTTTGAAAAATAATAATGGTACGGGTGACAGGACTTGAACCTGCACGCTAAAAGCGCTAGATCCTAAGTCTAGTGCGTCTGCCATTCCGCCACACCCGCTCTTTATAAAAAAAATTATTTATAATTTAATTATAATTTAAAATTTGGCAGGCCCAGCTGGATTCGAACCAACGAATGACGGAGTCAAAGTCCGTTGCCTTACCACTTGGCTATGAGCCTTTAATATTAATAAAATATATTTATATAAAATTAATAATTAAATAATTGGGGCGGTTGATGGGAATCGAACCCACGCATAGCGGCGCCACAAGCCACGGCGTTAACCACTTCGCCACAACCGCCATTATATTATTAAAAATAATAAATTATATACTATACATTATATATTATATATAACTATATTTTAATTTTATAAATTAATTGTAGCATTTTTTTAACGAAATACAACAATTATTATTATACATTATTTTGGACTATTATCAAAATTAAAATTTTTTTATATATAAAAAAATTATTAAAATTTTTAAAAAAAATGATATAATTAAATTGCACTTATTTGAGAATTAATTTTTTTGAGTTATTTTATTCGATAATAAGTTTTTTTTATGAATAAAATTTATACAAAAAAACAAAAATTAATATATTTATCGAGAGGAGATAGTTAAAATGTCTGTCGTTGAATTAATTAATAGAAATCAAGATTTATTAGAAAATTTATTTGAAGATTTTAAAAATGATTCTTTCTTTAATAATTATAACTTTTTGATGAAATCTGATATTAAAGAATATAATGATCACTATGTTTTAATAACTGAAATTCCTGGTTTCAAAAAAGAAGAAATTAAAATTTCTTTAGAAAATGGTTATTTAATTTTAGAAGCTTTTCCTTCAAAAAAAGAGGAAACAAAAAAAGATTTTAATTACCTTAAAAAAGAAAGAATAACTGGTATAATTAGACGTAGTTTTAATCTAGGAGAAAATTTTAATATTAAAGATATTCAAGGTCATTTAGAAAATGGTTTATTAATTTTAAAAATTAATAAAAAAATAGAAGAAACGAAACCTAAAGAATATTTAGAATTGAAATAATTTAAAAAAATAAAAAATCAAATATTTTAACAATATTTGATTTTTTTTTGGATTAGAAATAAATTGAAATTAGTTAGTTTAATTTTTTATTTTCTCTTTTTTGTTTGTCTATTAAAAAATTTTTCACAAAATTTATATCTTTAGGATTTATATATAAAACATTTTTGTCAGAATCGTAATAAGATTTATCATTCATCATTTTATTTAACATTAATAATTGAACATTTTCAAAATCTGAAATTTTTTCGAATATTTTATTTAAACTTTCTGGAATTTTGTTTTTAACAAAATCATCCTCTTGTGTATAATCATCTTTTTCTGAAAAATTATCATCAGAATTTTTATAAAATTGTTTTCTTCTATTTTTTTCTATAAATTCTTTATTTTGTATTCTTTGCATTTCTTTTTCTAACAAAAAGATTTTTTGTTCTAATTTATGTATTTCTAACTTTTCTTCCATTTTATTTTGATATATTTTCTGATTCATTTCTAAACGTAATAAACTATTTTCTTGATATCGATTATTATTTTCTTTTTGTTCCATTTCTAAAATTTTTAATTCAATTAAACTGAAATTTTCATTCTGCGGAGGATGATTATTATTTATTGAAATTTTAGATGGTTCAGAAGAATCATTATCTTTATTTTGTGTATTTTTTTTTGTATTTAAATTTTTTATTAAAAAATTTAAATTACATTTGAAAATAAAAAATAACATTTGACATGATTTTATTATTAAAAATAAAATAGGTCCAATTGATAGAAGAAATATTATAGTAAATAATATAACATGTCCTTTTATGTAATTTATAATTGTTGCCCACTGTATGTCAAACAATATTAACACTTCTCCTTTTTATATATATCAAATAATTTAAATTATTTGATAAAAAAATAGTTTATATTTTTCAATTATTTTTTAAATTTTATTATTAATAATAAAAAATGAC
Source organism: Candidatus Phytoplasma sp. AldY-WA1 (assembly GCF_020312115.2). Taxonomy (NCBI): domain Bacteria; kingdom Bacillati; phylum Mycoplasmatota; class Mollicutes; order Acholeplasmatales; family Acholeplasmataceae; genus Candidatus Phytoplasma; species Candidatus Phytoplasma sp. AldY-WA1. Next base: position 13,041 of record NZ_JAHRHX020000008.1, on the reverse strand, counting down.
ATTCTATAAAAAAATACAATATACACTACAATTATAACATATAAATAAATTATGATAAATTTATCATAATTTATTTAAATAAAAAATATTTTTTTTTTAAAAAAAATTAAAAAAGGTATGGATTAATAAAATGAATTTTGAAAATATAAAAAAATTTAGAACTGGTTTCAAAGAATTTATAATTAAAGGAGATATTATTAAATTAATTGTTGCTTTTATTATGGGACAATTATTTACTAAAGTTATTAGTTCTTTGTCGACAGATATCATAATGCCGCCTATAAATTTATTGTTAAATCGACATTCTATTAGAGATTGGAAAATAAATTTAAATAGTAATATTTCAATTAATTATGGTAATTTTATTCAAAATTTATTTGAATTTTTTGTAGTTTCTTTTGTGATATATACAATATTAATTTATATTTATCAACAAATTATAAAAAAAAATGATTCCAGCACACAATCAAATTTACAAAAAACAGAAATATATGCGACAAAAGAATTATTAGAATTAGAAAAAGAAAAAATACAAATTTTAAAAGAAATTCAAAAAAAATTAAGTGAAAAAAAATAATTTTTTTATTTTTTTTCACTTAATTTAAAAAACATTAAATATTTATTTATATTAAAACATTTAGATAAAATCCGAAACCCTTAGTTCCTAAATGAATAGCAATTATTGGAGAAATAGGTCCATAAATAGAAACTTTTATATTAGGATCATTTAATTTTTCGATCTCTTTTTTTAATTCTTGCATATAAACATCATCTTCGACATATAACATTTTAACTTCGACAGATTTAGCGGTAAAATTTTTAAAATTCAAGATGCATTTTATTAAATAAAGAAAACAATTTTTCCAAATTCGAACATTTTTTTCAATAGTGATAATTCCTTGTTGAAATTTTAAAATAGGTTTTATTTTTAATAAACTTCCAAGAAGAAATTTAAATTTACTAATTCTTTTGCTAATAACTAATTGTTTTAGATTATCTAAAGAGAAATAAAAACTACCTAATTTTGATTCTTCGGCAACTTTATTAAAAATTTCTTTATAACTTAAATGAGTATTATATACATATTCATAAATTTTATTTAGAGTGAAAACAAATCCTGGCCCAAGACTTTCTGTATCAATAACTGTAATATTTTCATTATTTACTATTTGTTTAGCTTTATAAGCGCTATTAAAAGTACCACTTAATTTTTGAGATATTGTTAAACATACTACATGTTCATAACCTGCATTTAATTGTTTTTCAAAAGCTTGTACAAATAATTGTGGACTCGGTTGACTTGTAGTAATTTGTCTTTTTTGTTTCAAACAATCTAAAAAAAATTTATTATCTGATTTTCCTGAATATTCTTTGCCATCTAAAATAATAGATAAAGGGACGATACAAATATCAGATGAAAAGTGTAAATTTATATTATCTCCTATAGTAGAATCTATTACAAAACCTATTTTTTTGTTTTTTTTTATACTCATATTATATAAAACTCCTTTATTGCTATAACAAAAAATATAAAAAAATTAAATTATGAAAGTAATTAAATATTCTTTTATTTGATTAGCGTCTTTCATTTGTAACATGATACCCTCTAAAGCAATTGAAATTTTACCAGTTTCTTCTGAAACTACAATAGTCATACTATCAGTATTTTCACTGATACCTAAAGCAGCACGATGTCTAGAACCTGTTGTTTTTTGAAAATATTGACCCTCAGATAACATAAAATAAGCGCCAGCGGATAAAATCTTGTTTCCTCTAATTATAACTGCTCCGTCATGTAATGGAGTATTAGGGATAAAAATATTCATTAATAATTCTTTAGAAATATTAGCATCAATTAAAATTGATTTTTTAGCAAATTGTTCTAAAGAATTGTGTTTTTCAATAGTAATTAAAGCTCCTATTTTTTTTTCAGACATTTCTAAAATGGCTTCCAAAATTTGTTCTTGTGTATTACGATTAACTAGGATGAATTTTTTATTTTTATGTCGCCATTTATATAAATTATTAAAAAAATTTCTTAAATTAGGAGCTCTAATAATAATAGGAGATAATAAAATAAAATTTATTAAAGGGCCTTTGATATCGTAATTTATCAATTTTTCCAAAAAATTACATAATCCAGACCTAATCAAAAAAATAAATAAAATGATTCCAAATACAAAAAAGTAAATAATTTTCAAAAATTCATTTTTATCAATAAAAACAATTCTAAAAGAAATATAAATTAAAAATAAACATAAAAAGAATAAAATAATAAGTTGAATCCAATTCATATTCCTAAATTCCTTTTTTAGAATTGTTTCGTATTTTCATATTTTTAAATAAATATATAATAAATATAATAATGATAAATAGATTTAAAAATAAAATTATAATAAAAAAATTTATTCGCGATTATAATAAATGAAAATTAATTTGAAATTTAAAATAAAATATTTTTTGAATGAAATAAAAAAAATAATTATATTAACAAAATAAAATATTGTATATTATTTTATTTTTTTAATATAATTATTTATTCTTAAATTAAAATTTAAAAATAAATAATTATAATTAAAAAAAGAATAAATTATTTAATAATATTGTACTAATTTATTTCTATTTTTAATAATAATTAAGATTATTAAAAATAGAAATTTTAAAAAAATTAATATTTTTTTAAATAAAGATATTAAAATTATTAATTTTTTTAAAATTATACAAAAAAATATTAATAATTTTTATTTAGTATAATATTCGACAATTAATTGTTCATTAATATCTACTAAAAATTCATTTCTTCTTGGGTATCTAACATATTTACCAGTTAAACTTTTTTCATCTAAACAAATATATTCAAATTTTTTATTAGATTTGTTGTTTAAAGCAAAATTAATAATTTTCAAATTTTTAGATTTTTCTTTAACAGAAATTTGTTGTCCAGGTTTTACACAATAAGAACAAATATCTACTTTTTGAGAATCTACTAAAATATGACCATGTGAAATCAATTGTTTAGATTGCGCTCTTGTTTTAGATAAATTTAAACGATAAACAATATTATCTAAACGTGATTCTAACGAAATTAAAAAATTTTCGCCATGAGCTCCTTTTAATTTAGCAGAATTATAAAAAAATCTTTTGAATTGTTTTTCTGAAATACCATAGACAAAACGAACTTTTTGTTTTTCTTTTAATTGAATACTAAAATTACCTTTATCTTTTTTTTTTCTATTTTTAATTAAACTATTACTTTTCGTTACTAATTCTTTTCCTGTTTCAGATAAAGAATATTCAAGACGACGTGAAATTTTCCAACTTGGATTTGTATAACGAGACATTTTTAAATAAAACCCCTTACTTAAAATTTATATAAACTATTTATGAGTGATAATTATGAGTGATAATATACCATAGTAAAAAATAAACATTAATAAAAAATATTTCATTTTAATAATTAATAATATATTATATTAAATTCAATTTTAATATTTAAAAAAATATTTATTATGGTCATCTTTTATATTATAAAATAAAAAAAACTAGAATCAATAAATTTTTACATTAATTATCGTAAATATTCAAAATTATTAATTTCGAACATAAAATAAAATAATTAAAAAAACAGCATCTACTTATTATTATATAATATAAAATTTCGATGTAATAAATAATTTAATAATTTCGTTTATGAAATTATTAAATTATTTTTGTGATATATAAATAAAATTTTATTTTATTTTTTTAATTTACATTTTTTTAATTCTTTTTTAACTAAATGATTTACTTTACCATTTACAAAAAGAATATTATTATTTCTTTTAAGGTGTGTTTTTTTACTACAATTTTTTAAAATAATAATTTTTAAATCTTTAATATTAGTTTTTTTAAGAATTCTTCTAATTTTATTTTCTTTTTCTTGTCTTTTCATTTTAATATAAGTTTCATTAATTTAAATAATTTATTTTTTTTAAATATAAATTTAATTCGAAATTAAAAATGTTTAATTTTTAAATATTAATATTATTAATTAAAAAATTTTACTTTATATTATTATTTTAAATCAAAAATATAATTTTAATGTAAATATATGTAAATAAAAATTTATGAATTGAATTTTTTTAAATAATCTATGATATTTCGTAGAATTAATGATTCTAATTTTTAGCTAATTTTAAAATAAAAAAATAAAAATAAAATATAAGGAAACAATTCTATCATAAAAAAATCAATTAAGATGTTTTTTAACAAATTAAAACTAAAATTATAAAAAGATATCAAATAAAAATTTATAAAAAAATGAATAATTAAAACATTGCAAAGAATCTTTTTATAGAGTTTTTTTATTTAACAAAATAAATCAAATGAGAAACTAAAAATGAATCAAGATTAATCTCATTTATTATCTAAAATTTTTATTTTTGTAATATTAAACTATTTCATTTATTATTTAATCAAATTTTATTTTTTTAACTTTAAAAATAAGTATTAACCGATTAAAACAAAAACGTTAAATCAACATCCTTGAAATAATTATGGTAAATAAATAAAAAATTTTATTAAAAATTAAAAACTGTAAAAATATATAATAAGAATATATTCAATTTCATAATTATTTTTATTAAAAAGGAAATGAAATTTATGAATAATAATTTTTTCAAAAAACATTTAGTAGTTATTATTATCTCTTTTTTTTTAATAGCTACTATTTGGTTTTATAAAGTCAAAAATACAAAATCGTTACCACCTTCTCATTTAGAACCAAAATCTCAAAACGCAATCATATCGCCTGAAGAAGAAAAAAAAGATAAAATATATGAAATAAAAAACTCAGAAGTTATTAACAAAAAACAAAATGAAATAGAAAACAAATTACTTAAAGAAAAAATAAGAATCCAACTCCCTGATTCTCTTGACCCTAATGAAGCTATTAGCAAATATAAAAGAGATAATAATTTATATAATTACGACGGGAAATATATAAAAAATAAAACGAAAGAAGAAGATAAAATTTATTGCATGGAATTCTCTTATTCTTGGCTCTCGATATTAAACGCTTTCGAAACCGAAAATAAAATTTATTATATCATTTGTACAGAGTTCAAACCTAAAGCAGATTTGCTTATGAATTATATAAATAAAATGTGCGATTGGGCTAAACAATGTTGCATTCGAAAGGGTTTTTCATATTCAGATAAAGATATAAGAAATAAATTTGGCCGTTCATCAAGAGATATTTACGATGAAGAAGGCAATATAAAAAGATATTATTATGAAACTGGTTGGATTATTGATGATTGGTATATTAATGGCGTGGAATGTAAAGGCGATTATAATTCTTTTAGTCATTATTATGATATTACAAAACCACCTGAAAAACCTAAAGAATTAGATTTAAAAATAACTTTTAACTATTAATTTAAATATGAAGATATTCCAAAGGTAATTTAATTATTGGTTTCGTTATTAAAAATGAATTTATTTACAAAAATTTATAACAGTGCGATTTTAACTAAATTTCCATTTTTGTTATATTCATAAATTCTATCAACAGTTTTATCGTTGAGACGGTAGATTGTATTTTTAACTAATGTTTCATTTTTGTTGTAGTTGTTAATGTGCCAAATAGTTTGGCCATCAGGATAATATTGTGTTACTTTAATTAATTTTTCGTTTTCGTTGAATTCTTCAATGTACCAAATAGTGGTTCTGTTGGGGTTATATTTTATATGTTTAAATAATTTGCCGTGTTCGTTGTATTCTTTAATAAAATCAATATTTTCATCGAAGTAATATTTTACGATGTTTTTAATGATTTCATTTGTGTAATATTTTGTTTTTTTAACTAATTTTTCATCTTTATTGTATTCTTCAATTTTTATAATAGTTATGCCGTCGGAGTAATATTTTGTTTTTTTAACTAATTTTCCTTCGTCGTTGTATTCTTTGGTTTTTCTAACGGTTTTACTGTCAGAGTTATAACTTGTTTTTTTAATTAATTGATTGTTTGAGTTATATTCCTCAACAATTTTGTATCCATATTCGTTAATGTATTGTTTTTTTGTCGTTTTCATAATTAGTTTCTTCTTTCTTTTATTTAATTTATTTTTTTAATTTAGTTTGTTTTTTTAATGGCTGGGCGTTTTTTTTTTTTTTTTATATGCCTTTGCGTTTTTTTGTTATTGTGGTTAAAATAAAAAAAGACTCACTTAAGTGAGTCTTTTTAATGTTGTTCTTTGTAAAATTTTGATAATTTTTTTACTAAAGATGTGTTATTTAATTCGGTTCTAGCTTCGTTTAATAGTTGTAAATACTCTCGGCTCATTTGGATCATTTTTTTGAAGTAGGTTGGATTTGGTTTGACACGAACAACGTGAAAATCAGTATCGTTGAAGTATACTAGGAAATAGGCAAATTGAGCTTCAGAACAATAAAGTTGACACTGAATTTGTGCCCAGTAGTATTTGGGAATACTTGCTTCTGTTTTCAATTGGAGAAATTGAGTCCAAGTGGATGACGGTGAGTTATCTTCTTTTAAATAGGGACATTTTATTTCTAGAACGATTTTGTGTGTTTCGTTGTAACCGTCTAATGATGCTGAAAAGATTTTTTCTTTGTCATCGGTGAAAATGGTGTCGGTGAAATTAAGTTTAGTTTTGTTAATAAAAAATTGGCGAGCGATGGGTTCCATCTTGACACCATGTTCTGTATATTTGTTTGATGAAAAAGTAGTTCCGAAAAGTTTGTCGTGGATGAGTTGGTGTACTGATCTGAATGGGTCTAATTTAGTGATGCTGGCGATTTCGGAGGCGTTGATGTAGTTACGGCGGTGTTGGTACCATGCTTTGGTACGTTGATTTAACGTTATTTGCATGTTATTGTTTTGTCCTTTCTGGTGACGTTGGGTTGTAGATTAATATTGTTTTTTTGTTATTTTAAAATTAAGGAATTATAATTTAATATTATTTTTTTAATAAAAGAATCATATTCAATAATGATTTTTTTAGTTGTAATAAAACTAAAATATTCATAGTTTTCATTAATTTGTACTTTATTCGTACAAAGTAAGTCGTTATAAGTTAAAAAAAAGATAAGTTATTTTTTGATTGAATTTATCATATGCTAAAATAATTGTATTTGTAATTCGTGAGTTATAGCATTCAATTTGTTTATTAAGTTCATTTGGAAAATTTTTAGCACGAAATAATTGAATTATTTTTGGTCTATTTTTAATTAAATTAGTTGTTTTTAGTTGAAAAAAAACGTCATTGATTATAAAATCAACTCTTCTGTTAGTTCTATTTTCAATTTCCTGTGGTTCGGTTATTAAATTTTTAAAATATTTATTTAAATGTTTAAAAACTAATTCTTCAATTAATTTTCCAAAATTTCCCCCATTTTTTATTTTTTTTACATCAATTGTTTTAAAAAAGTCTTTTGTGAAATTGTCTGATGTTAAAATGCTGCGGATGGTTTTTTCAATGTTTTTCATTGTTCATTCCTTTCTGGTGACGTTGGGTTGTTTGAGTCTTGTTTGATTTCTTCTGTACGAAGATAAATTAATTCATTTTTCTTTGTTTTTTGAAAAAAGATCTTTTTGTCGTTTTCGATGAAATAAAAGATTTTAGGTTTGAAAAGATTTTTAAACCAATTAATAATGATTGAAATTGTTAAAAATATAGCTTGCAAAATTTTAAAAATAACGCTCATTAAAATATCAAATATATATAAAATTGGTGGGCAAAGAAGAATACAATAAAAAACTAAGAAAAAAATTCCTAATTCATTGCTATTATTTTTATGAAAAGAAACAATAGCGTACCAAAACTTAACAATTAGATCCCATAGATATGAAAAAGGGTTAATCATTTAATTTGGTATCTTTGTTTTTTTGGTCTAAAAAATTGATAATCATTGGTAATTTGATAGCAAAAAAACCTTTTTTAAGTTGGTTGATGAGCCATTTATAATATTTCCAATGTAAAATAAAAATGAATATTATTGCAGTGTAAATAGCGATAAAAAAATATTTAATAATAGTCATTATGGTAGATATTTTATCAGTCATGGTATTGTTCTCCTTTTTTATGAATTGATTCTATATTTCTTATTTTTTGATTTGATTTTGTATTTTCTATTTTTTTATTTTTCATAGTTTGGTTCCTTTTTGGAATTGATATTTTTTTTATATTTTTATTAATTAAAAATTGAATTATCATAATTATTTTCCTTTCTAGTAAAACGATTTTATGTCGTTTTTTTTATAAAAAAAAGACGCCGATTGGTGTCTTTTTGGTTGATTATTTTATTGTTCCGTCAAGAGTGATATTTGTTAATTTTATAAGATTTTTATAGTATTTTTATTTTATCACCAGCCAAATAAAGAAAATATTGTTTTTGGTGGTGATATTGAAATTTCTTTTTGATGACATTTGATTCTGTATAAGTAATTATAGTTTGAGTCAGTAGATCGAACCCAACAGTTGCCCCAATCTTTATCGTTGTAGGTGATTGTGCCTTGAACGTTGTTTTTAATCCATTCTTCGGTTGAATATCGCATGTTATAAACTGCGCCAAGGTTGATTATTTCTTCTCTTTCTTCTTTTTCTTTTTCACGACATTTGATTATGTATATGTATTTATAGTTTGGGTTGATTGATTCGACAGTACAGTTACCCCAGTTTTTGTCGTTGAAGGCGATCATTCCTTGAACGTTGTTTTTAATCCATTCTTCGGTTGCGGTTTGCATGTTGTTAACTGGGCCGAGGTCTATTGTTTCAGTTTTTTCATTTAAATGACATTTGATTGTGTATATGTATTTATAGTTTATATCAGTAAATTTGACAGTACAGTTACCCCAGTTTTTGTCATTATAATAGATTTCACCTTGAATGTTGTTTTTAATCCATTCTTCAGTTGTGGTTTGCATGTTATTAACTGGGCCGAGGTTTATTATTTCGGTTTTTTCTTGTTTTAAATGGCATTTGATTTTGTATAAATAATTATTTTTTGTGTCAGTAGATCGAACATAACAATTACCCCAGTCTCTGTCGTTGCTGGTGATTTCACCTTGAACGTTGTTTTTAATCCATTCTTCAGTTACAGTTTGCATTTCTTGTTTGTTATTAACTGGGTTGAGAACTTTTTCAATAGTTTTTTCTTCTTTTAAACGGCATTTGATTATGTATATGTATTTATAGTTTGTGTCTGTGGATTTGGCAGTACAATTACCCCAGTTTTCGTCGTTCCATTTGTTATAACCTGGCATGCTGTTATTAATATATTCTTCGGTTTTGGTTTGCATTTCTTGTTTGTTGTTGACTGGGTCAAGGTATATTATTTTTTCGATTGTTTCTTTTAAACGGCATTTGATTTTGTATAAGTATTTATAATTTGAGTCAGAGGAAAGAACATAATAGTTATCCCATCTTTCTTCATACCATTTATTTCTAATGATTTCACCTTTAACATTATTTTTAATCCATTCATCAATTGTGACTTGCACGTCGTCGACTGGGCCGAGGTCTATTGGTATATTTTTTGTTTCTTTTTCACGACATGTGATTATATAAATATATTTATAGTTTGAATCAGAAGATTTGACAGTACGTTTACCCCAACGTACATCGTCGAAGGTGATTGTTCCTTGAATGTTATTTTTAACCCATTCACTGACTGTTTTCTCTTCATTATCAACTAAACCAAGGTCTATTGGTATAAGTTTTGTTTCTTTTTCACGACATTTGATTATATATTTGTAATAACGGGTATAAATATAACAGTTACCCCAGTCTTTGTCGTTATAGGAGTTTACGTTTTGAAGGTTGTTTTTAATCCATTCTTCGGTTGCGATTTGTTTGTCGTCGACTAGGCCGAGGTCGTGAGTTATAATTTCTCTTTCATGGCATTTGATTATGTATTTGTAATAATAATAATCACTTTCAGTGGATTCGACAGTACAGTTGCCCCAGTTTTCATCATTACTGGTGATTTTACCTTGAACGTTGTTTTTAATCCATTCTTCGGTTGCGATTTGCATTTCTTGTTTACTATTGACTGGGCCGAGGTCGTGAGTTATAATTTTTCTTTCATGGCATTTGATTGTGTATGTGTAATTATTGTATGTGTCTGAGGATGTGGCAGTGCAGTAACCCCATTTTTTGTCGTTCCATTTGTTATAACCTGGCATGCTGTTATTAATATATTCTTCGGTTTTGGTTTGCATTTCTTGTTTGTTGTTGACTACACCGAGATCTATGAACAGGTCTATGTTACGTTTTAAAATAAATTTGAAATTATATGTGTAATCAGAATATGCGTCAGTGGAACGAATAACAAATTCCCAATCTTTTCCATAGTAAGATATGTCTCGAACGTTGTCATTAATCCATTGTACGGATGGGTCTTTTTGATCATAATTATAGTTTGAATTAATGAGGTGAAAAGGACAAGAATTATAATCATTATTTGCAATAATTGTGCCTTGAACATTGTTTTTAATAAACCAAATTAAAGTTTCTATATTATTCAATATACCAAGATCTATTGTTTTTTTGATTTCAAAATTGAAAAGATAAATATTTTTTGCACCGTTGGCGTGTTTGAGTAAGGTATTAGTTCCATCATAGTTAGTAAAAACACGTACTCCGTCATCAAAATATACAGTTTTAGCATATGAATCGTTATATAATTTTAATGGAATATTAATTGCCCCGTTAAAGACTGCGTTGTAACAACCTAATTTGATGTCTCTATCATTAGTTTTAATGGTTTCAGTCAAATATTTTTGAAATGTTGGGTTTTTGTTGATAAAATTAATTAATAGGCGTGAAGGATGAGTTGAACTAACGTCACAACTGAATTTCATTTCTATTTTGTCAAAATTACAATGATATTCATTATATGAAATTGTTATAGTATTGCCGTTGTGATCGGTTTGGTATATTTTGTCCAAACATTTATTAAAATTTATATAATAAACATCTGTTTCATCAATTTTGGTTTTTTCAGCTTCAAATATTTGTGTATTTTTAATTGCATCATTTTCTTTATCTTCATAATTTTCAATATCACTTCTATATGGTTTGATTTCTACTTGGAATGGTTGAAGAGCGAAATATTTAAAAAAAAGTAGACATTTTTGTGCATCTGTTTCATTTAAACCTAATTTATTACATACAGCTAATGTTTTTTTATCTTTTTTAATTTCACATTGATCTAACCAATCTTGATAAGGTTTAATTAAATTATTTAAATATTTTTTAATTTTTATTTCTTTAGGTGTGTTAATATCGTAATTTAAATATTCTAAATAATCTGGATCATTTAAATTAATGTAGTGTAATCCGACGTTCGGGTCAATTGGGGCTTTGCTGATGTCCCAAAAGACGTAAGCTTTTTCGATGGTGATTTTGTGGGTTAATAAATCATCGAGAGTGTATTCGTTGTGACTATAAGGATATGTTGTTTTAAATGGATTAGATCGAGGTTGAAAATATATACCTAATAATCCATCTTTCGGGTCTTTTAAATTCCAAGATAAATGTTTGTTAAAACTGGAGTTGTAATTTGAATTAATATCGTCAATTATAATATCATCAATACCTAATAATTTCATAATCTTTGGAATGTCATCACGTGACTCAACGTTGATGTTTTGGATAAATAATTTTGGTTGTGTGGTAAGCCATTTGTCTTTAAGTTCTTGGGTTGTATACATTTTAATGGTGTGAGTCTTTTTTTGATAAAAATAATTTGCTATTTTAGCGTAAATATAACAATAAGTGAAAAATAAAAATATAATTAAGAAAAAATAATAAATAAATTTTAAATAACGTTTTGTCATGTAATGACCTCCTTTCTTGGAATTTAGGTTTTAAGGTTGTTACATTTATTGTTTTTGAATTGTTTTTTTAATGCTTGGCGTTTTTTTATATAATAAAAAAACCACTATTTTTAAAAAATAGTGGTTTAATTTAAAAGTTTTTGGTTGTTAATTAATGATTTGGTAAATTTTGTTGAGTTCATTAATTGCAGTTTTTTCGTTATTACTTTTTAATGTTTTAAAATTTTTAACTAATTGTTGTTTAGAATCTTCAGCATTTTTTAACATGTTATCATAATGTTTTTCATTTTCGTCTTTAATTTCTTTTTTTGTATAAATTGTTCGTTGAATAAGTTTCACACGTTGATCTTTTACTTGGTTAATTTTTGTTTGTAATTGTTTACGTGTTTCTATATCTTGTGTTTTAGATAATTCGTCTTCTTTTCGTTCTATTTCTCCGTTACATCCTTTTATTGCGTCTTCTTCAGCATGAAGTTTTATATTTAAATCATTTATATTTTTTAGTTTGTCTTGAATTTCAATAATAATTTTTTCATACTCAGCAAGTTCTAATTGACTGTTTTGTATTGTTGATTTAATCGGTGTTCTTATTTCTTCGATTTTAGTTTTTTCAGTTGAATTTAAATTTTTTGGTAATAATTTGTCATCTAATGATAAAATGTAATTTTTAATTTCATCAAATCTAGCTTGTGAAATAGGTATTTTGGATTCTGTTACAGGTTTTGGTGTTTCAACTGGTTGTGGTTTTTCAATTGGTGTTGGTTCAATTTTTTGAATTTCGTCGTCATCTTCTTCAATAGTGTCTATTGGTTCGTTTGTTGAATTTGGTGTTGTTGGTTTAAATTTGTTATAACAATACCAACCAATACCAATTAAAGTTATTAAAATAATAAATGTTATAATTATTTGTTTTGAGTTCATGATTTTTTTCTCTTCTTTCTTTTAATATTTATATTAAAATTATAAATTAAATTATAAAAATTAATGCTTTGTAGTTTTTATTTTTTTTGTTTTTTTTATAATTTAGTTTATTTTTTTAATTTTCTTTGCATTTGTCTTTTTTTTGTGTTGCTGGGGTTGGGGAATTGTTATGGCGCAACTGGGTTTTTGAAAAACCCTGGTTGCGTAAATGGGGTTTGTTTTTTTTTGGTTTGCCTTGCTTTTTGTGTTTTTGTGTTGTTGTTTTGTATTGAAAG
>NZ_JAHRHX020000038.1:0-5526 GCF_020312115.2 Candidatus Phytoplasma sp. AldY-WA1 | reverse complement strand
ACGAAAATAGATAAATTAGAAAAACGTTTATCTACCGTTGAATTAAAAAATATTAGTAGCACATCAACAAGCCAAATACAAACACCATCAAACACTAATAAAGAACCATTCCCAAAAACGGACTTAGAGAAAATGCCATCATTTGATAAATTAATCGGGTTTAAAGACGAACGCGAAGCCGCAGATCGTTTTTTAAATTTTTTAAAGAGTATTGGAAACTTTCCAAATATTGGAGAAGTTAAAGTCCCAACTGGTATTTTATTACACGGAGTAGCTGGTACTGGTAAAACTACTTTCGCCCAAGCATTAGCAAAAGAAGTAAAATTGCCATTTTTTGACACATCAGCATCTCAATTTTCAAAAGGAACAGTTGGAGAAGCACCTCAAATGGTACGTGATTTATTTGCTACTGCAAGAAAAGAAGCACAAAATTCAGGTGGAGCCATCATTTTCATCGATGAATGTGAAGAGGTCTTTAAAGACTTAACTGATAGTCAATCTAAAACTACTGCCGACACCGTGAATATCATTAACGAATTCAAAGCTCAAATGACAAGTTATGAAAACGATCCTAAAAAACCAGTTTTCTTAATGGCAGCAACTAACCACGTTAACAAAATTGACGAAGCCATCAAATCAAGATTTAGTTACATGATCGAAATCAAACCAGGCAATTTTGAAGATCGTAAAAAGATGTTAGAATTCTTAATCAAAAAACGTCAAAACCCATACAGTGACGATGCCAAAGATTACTTATTAAACGTTGTTAATAGAGCATTAGACGAATTACCACCTTACAAACGAGCAAACCGTATTTTAACTGGTATATTAGACGAAGCTGTTAGTACTCTTGTTTTAGAAAGCAACAAGACAAACCCACCACGAACTCAAATTAACATCGACGACATCAAGACTGCATACCGTTTAAGAGTAGACAAAGATACTGATGTATTAGATATTATTGACAATCATATAAAAGAACAACGAGCTAAATCACCAGGTCCAACACCACCAGCTAGCACAACACCACCAACTGGAACAACAGCAACTGGATCACAAACACCACCAGTTCAACCAGCTAGCACAACACCACCAACTGGAACAACAGCAACTGGATCACAAACACCACCAGTTCAACCAGCTAGTGCAACATCACCAACTGGAACCCCATCAACTGGAATACAAGCAGCTAGAATTGTAACCCCACAAACAACTAAAAAAATAATTTTCCAAAAAGATAATGAAACTATTTCATCAATCGAAGAATACAACGAAAACGAAATATTAGTTAAAAAGACAAATTACCAACACGACGGCCAAACTATTAGGTTTATTATCGAATATAACGAAAACGGCCAAAAAACTAAAAAAACATTATACCAAGACAACGGTCAAACTATTAAAACAATTAAAGAATACAACAAAGACGAAAAATTAATTAAAAATACAACTTATCAAGACGACGGCCAAATTATCGAATTTATTAAAATTAACGAATACAACCCTACCAACGGCCAAAAAATTAAAAAAACAACCTACCAACCCGACGGCCGAACTATTAATTGTGTTATTGAATTTAACCAATGAAAATTTGCCAAAAAACAGACTATCTCTAACGGAAAAGTTAACAGAACCACAGAATTCAACCCCGACGGAACAATAAAAACCCCTCAAACCCCTAAAAATAATTTTAAACCCCATTTACGCAACCAGGGTTTTTAAAAACCCAGTTGCGCCATAACAATTCCCAACACAGCAACACAACAACAAAAAGCTAACGCAGAGGAAATTAAAAAAATAATCAAAATTATAACAAAAATCATACAAATCAAAAAAATAAAAAAAATTAAAGAGGAAGAATTTATATGATAACTACAATTTCATGCATGTTATTCATGCGAACATTTACATTTTGGTTTATACTAGCATTAGGTTCGTTTTATTTATTTTATTCGTTTATTACAAAAACTCTCAACGAACAAATAAACCATTAAACTTTATATTTTTAGCTATATTATTTATTGCAATTTTCGCGTCATCTATTGGCACTTGGTGGTATTCTTTCGGTCGTAAACCAAAATTAGCCGACCAAGCAAAAACCGTCACAACACAAGCAAAAACTGCTGCACAAACTGGCGCAACACAAGCAAAAATGCTGTCACAAAACCAGTAAATTTAGTAAAAGATAAACTTGAAAAACATAAACAAGAAAAAGAAAACAAAAAACAATCACAAGACGAAGGTAGCGAAGACAAACCAAAAGACGAAGGTAGCGACGACAACAACAAAGGCTCAACAGCTGGTGAAAAAGTCAGAAAAGCACTTGACAAATTAAAACGCAAACCAAAAACTGACGAACCAGCACCGACACCTGAAACACCAACTGACAAACCAGCACCAACACCTGAAACACCAACTGACAAACCAGCACCGACACCTGAAAAACCAACTGACAAACCAGCTGAAAAACCAGCCACTAAACCAAACGAAGAAAAAACTATTGATGATATAATTTTAGAATTAATTGATGAAAAAAATAGCATATACGAAACAAATTCATCAAAATCTGAAATACTAAAAGCAAAACTTGTAGCATTTAGCAAAAAGATTACTAAACAAACAGTTAACTTAGAAAAAACAATATCTGATGAAAATTTAATTACTGATTTAATAAATAATGTTAATAAATTAATCAAAGAAGCAGAAGACGAATTAGCAACTCAAGAAAAAGACAAAGAATTTATTCAAGAACAAATCAAAGAACTTAAAAAAATTATAGATTTAACAAAAGAAAAAGAACAAGAACTTTTGAAAAACGACAAAGCAACATTAACTGCTTATATAGCAACTGAATTAAACGCCGTTCAAGCAAACATAATAGAATTAAACAACCAAAAAAACCAAAAACAAGCTGAATTAGACGATATAACCGAAAATATTGATCGTATTAAAGATTATATTAAAGCTTTAAAAAAAATTAACGATGATTTTGAAAAAGAAGTAAATGAAATTTTAGGTAATAAAGAAACAGAAACTCATATATTAAGCAAATGTAAAGAACAAGTAGCTAGAATTGAAAAAGAATTAAATAAGATAGAAACAACTAACGAAGAATTAGAAAATAAAATAGAATTTTATAATTTTTTAATTGATTCAGTTAATGAAGCACAATTTGTAGATTCACAAAAAACTGTTAAAAGTGACGTTGCTATTGATTATAACAAACATACTACTCAAGTTTTGAATATTGTAGGTGAAGGCGTTACTAATATTACTCCTTGGGGTGCACTTTGTAATTTAGCATATAAACTATGCACAATAGATATCGACAGACAACTTAAAAAAGAAACAAATGCAATAAAAATACAAGAATTGCAATTACAACTTGAACGCGTCAAATTAGAATATGAAAAACAAGATAGACAATATAATCAAAATCAAGAAGATATCAAAAATATAAAAGCTGGATTTGCAAATAAATATCAAGGTTTTATTAATGAATTATTCGACCATAACGGTAAAATGAAACCAATTAGTAAAGAAAATGCTGATATATTAAGAAAATTATTTGAAGCTGAAATTAAAAAAGACATAGAAGAATACAATAAAAATGAAACCAAATTTGACAAAATAAAGTCTGACAATATGGGAACAATAGATACATTACTTAAGGCAGGCGAAATGAGTAAATTGAAAACAAGTTTTGTTACAAAAGCAAACGAATTTCAAATAACTATAAATGGATTAAATGCAGAAAAAAGAAAATATGAAATAAAACCACATGTTCCTCAAACAATAATTAACACAAAAGATGACCAAATATTAACTGAACAACTCAAACAACATAATTTAATAAAATTAAATAATGAAATAACTAAACAAAATCCAAATATTATTGCACATAATATTGAAAATATTGAAAATACTAAAAATGAAATTAAAGAAAGAAAAGAAACATCAAAATTAAAACTTATGAATAATAATAACAAAAAAACAATTTAAAAAAGGAAAAAAACAATCATGAATAACAATTTAAAAAAATTAAAACAAAAGAAAATTATTATTTATATTCTTTTGTTTTTTATTTTAGTTAGTTTATTTTGTTTTATTTTATATATTATAAAACGGCCACAAAATAAACCACCAAAACCAGCTGAACCTAACAACCAACAACAAGAATCATCACAACCAGCAATTCACCCATCAGTTGAACCATCACAACCATCAGTTGAACCAAAAGTTGAATCATCACAACAACAAGAACCATCACAACCAACAATTCAACCACCAGTTGAACCATCACAACAACAAGAATCATTACAAAATGAACTATCAAAACCAAACGAAAATAAAAAACAACAACAAGAATCATCACAAAATGAACCATCAAAACAAGATGAAAATAACAAACCTCAAATAGAACAAAAAACCGAATTAACTCCAAATTATTATTATAAACTAATCACAAAACCAAAAGAAGAACTAATTAAATTTAATCATCCTTCAATTAAAACAGTAACACCAATTGTACCAACAAAATCGCCTGATAATAATATAGAAACGTCTTATTGGACTAATAAAAATATTAAAGATATTATTGAACGTGATAAAAATAATAAAATAATTAAAGTAATTTTCTATAAGCAACATAAAAACAAAATTATTGATTCTATCAAAGAATTCGATGAAAATGAAAAACCAATTAAAAGTACATCATATCAATATAATGACCAAACTAACTATTATACTATTCGTTCCATTAACGAATACACCAACGGCCAAAAAACCAAAACAACATATTATTTCCCTCATGGAACAACTATCTACGAATATGACAAAAATGAAGAAATAATCAAAACAACACACTACAACCCCGACGGCACAGTAAAAAAATAACATAAAAAAGACTCACTTAAGTGAGTCTTTTTTTTATTTTAACTACAATAACAAAAAGCACATAAAGGCATATATATACGCGGCAAAGAAGCAAAAAAAAACGCAAAAGCAAAACAAGAGAGAAACTGCCAAGGCCCTTAAAAAAATAAAACAAACTACAAAAAAATAACCCAAATAAAGAAAGAAAAAACAACCACCCAGCCATTAAACAAAGTCATAAAAAACCAAGAAAGGAGTCCCATCTATGTGTCAATACACCATTTATCAACAACAATTATTTTAATTCTTGTAACAATTATATTATTAATTAATCCCTTTCACTTCATTTACGCCAAATTACAAAATTCATTTTCTCAACAAACAACTCATTCAATTAAAACATATTCAACACAACAATTAAAAGATAAATGGGTGTTGACACAACAACCATTAAAACGATATGATTTTAGTATTTATAATAAAAATGACATTATCAAAATATCAAAAGATAATAATAACAGTAATTGTGATTTTAGTAGTTCATTTGATTCCAATAAACCTGGATATAATTGTTATGACAGTCAATCATTAGGTACTTATTGGTTTAAAGACCCACCGACAGGATTAATCACTGTTTATTTCAAATACCGA
>NZ_JAHRHX020000083.1:0-2068 GCF_020312115.2 Candidatus Phytoplasma sp. AldY-WA1 | reverse complement strand
ATTTTGCCTCCACCAAAAATCTTCTTTTCATCTCTAGACTCACCAACCGAAACCAATAAATCACCCAAGATCGGCTTCCATTGTCAAGATGAATAATAGTGTTTGATTGTCAATGTCATGACTCAAGATAAGAAAAAACACAATTACACCATTATTACTTGGAAAGGGCTACATCAATACCCTATGGATTATTTAGCTGTTCATGGAGTGCTGAAAATCTCCTTTGTTGAGGGGAAATCAATCCCAAGAAGCTGCTGAAATTTCTAGACTTTTCTCCCAAAAGCTAGCCAATAATCCTATTCATTTATAGAGTATAAGAGACACCCTAGTCCAATCAGTGGTCTTTTAGAACTTCTAGTCCAAGTAGGAGAAGGAAAACTTCTTTCATTTTCTAGTTTTGGCTTGCTATCAGTTCTGCCGCACGAATACGCTCAACCCCAATTATTTCTGCGGTCAAGCTCACTGTGCGCTCGAGCTCATCAAGATGGTGGATTCATGTGCTCTCTTGCATGGGATTGCACTCAAGCCTTCCTTGATTTGCGCTCGAGCGTTGTGGTACTGAGCTCGAGCCCTTTGAGGTGCACGAGAGCATTTTACCTCGCGGAGTACTAGATTGCTTTTGTTGGATTTGAAGCTTTAAGACCGAAGGATTACTTGTGTTTTTCCCTTAGATTCCTGAGAATGCTTAAAACATAAAAACTACACAAAAATGAAACAAAGAGGCTAACATATGCGAGTAAGGGGCTTGAATGTGCAACATTCATTACTCATCACACCCCCAAACTTACCTATTGCAAGTCTCTTAGCAATACAAAATAGAAATTAAAAAGAGACAAAATGCAAATCTACACTACTTCCTCTTTCATGGGAGACACCGATTGCATTAGCATATGCAACAAGCCTTTTAAACCCCTAGGACTTCCTAGTAGACGGGTGAAGTCTTGTGAGGGTCTGCTAGAAATGTTACCCACAAATATGCCAATGATATTATCCATAAGACTGAAGTATCACAAAAACAATAATTCTCATTCATTAGCAAGCTTAACAAGATAAACTTTATCTTCAAAACAATTAAGAATTCAAAAGTTTAAACATATACAAATGGCTAGTTTCATCACAAGTTCAAATTGGTGTAAAGTAAACTAACAATCAATCATGAGGCTTCAAGTTAATTCCAATGTGCATGATTCAATACCTCAAAATTCTTTGGTATTCCCCTTAAATGAAACAACCAAAGCATGATGATTTTTTTTTTTTTATCAGGCTGTGCGAAGCTTAGCTCCCTTAAGCTTTCTAATTGACCCATGTATTGAGTATTAAGCCAATGACTCCCGAACCAAATGGCTTTAGGGCACTAGCTATAACACACTCTTGCGGGCTTACCAACTTGAGTAAAAAATGCTATGAAGCTAAAATTAGCCATACAATCTAAATTTCACACCTTTTGACGTTAACAGTCAATGCTTAATGAGGCAAGAAGTCTAGTTGCTCAATGGGAAATTTAATTCTTTTTTTTTTCTCTTTTTATCAATCTCATGCCAAGGTCATTTATCTAACAAGTCACCCACTTCACTCCAAGAAATTGAAAATAGATGCAATCAGTTTTGTATGTCATACCCCACAAACTGTGTGCTAATGTGCTTATGGTAGATTCAAAATGAAACACGTGAAATCTCTTCTGCCAAAGGTAAGTGCCAAAACTTGGATTCCTTAATGAAATGATCATGTGTTCAAAATTTTAAGCTCGCCAATGAAATGCAAATCACAGCTAAAGTTAAATCCAATTCTCATAAATAACATGATCACGCATTCACAATATGTATAACAGGACAACAAATGATTTTTCCCTACCCCCAAACTTAAAGATACATGCCTGGTGCAAAGGAGAAGGTGGGGTGAACATTCTCCCACAAACTTCAATGTAAGAACAATTGTCCGAAAAAATAGAGCACTACTACAACCATGTAATAGAACAGAAGAAGTGTCAGTAAAAGAACAAAATAAAAATAAAGAAAAAGGAAAAGACAAGAATGTAGTGGGTTGCCTCCAATAAGTACTAAGTTTAACG
>NZ_JAHRHX020000037.1:0-5656 GCF_020312115.2 Candidatus Phytoplasma sp. AldY-WA1 | reverse complement strand
CTTCGTATGATGAATTTCTAATGAAATTCCTTCTACTAAACAGTTTTCACATTTAACAGTTTGCAATCTATCCGTTAGTTTAGTTCTACTTTTATAGGTATTTGTGTTTATTGTTAAGTTTGTATCTTTATTTTGATACTTCCTTAATTTTTTCACAAATTCCCAACTAAATAGCGACCATACCTCATATTTGGTTTTGTTTTTGGTTTCGTATTTGATTCCAAAACTTTTCCCTACTCGATATTTCTTCCGAACTTTTGCAAGTGAGCATTTATCCTTTCCAGCAAGAGTTTTTAATAAAGAATATGTCGCGTAATAATACCATTTGCCTAATTGAGAGATGTTTGAGATATAGCTATAATACTTTATGTATCCGTTCATGATTGCTTTATAAGTTCTTATTATTTCTAGTTTCTCAAAACACACTAAAGTTTTATCGTGGATAACTTTCTTATTTTTATTTATCCATACTACTTCTCTAGCTTTTTCCTCAATTAGCTTTTTCCCCATCTTAAGTTGTGGTTTTCCATTTAGACTGGATCTCGTTAACTTGTTTTTAAGTTCTTCTTTCGTCGGGTTTACCGATAACTCGTATCCTAGGAATTCAATCCCCTTTTTCGTCTTTTGGATCTTCGATTTGTCGCTTGAAACTTTTAGTTTCAATTTTCCTTCGATAAATTCCACTACCATTTTCTTTATTTGATGTGGTAATGTCTTACTTTGGCAACTTATTCCAATAATGAAATCATCTGCGTATCTTAAATATTCGATTCGAATTGGTTTATGTTCGTAAATTTGAGTTATCTTCAATTCTTTTCTTAGTCTGTTAACTTTCTCTTTATCCTTTTCTTTTTTAGCTTTATTAATATCCTTACATATCTTTGTATATACAGGATTATCTTTTACTTTCATGAATTTGGATAGTTCTTTTTGGAGGTTTTTTATATATTTATCTAATTCATTCAAAACGATATTTGATAAAATAGGTGAAATAATTCCTCCTTGAGGTGTTCCCTCTATGGTTTTTATGTATTGTCCTTGTTTCATGAATCCACTTTTTACCATTTTAGCAACTAGTCTTTTAACTTTATATTTTGAGATGTCTTTGTCAATGACTTCATATAGCACTTTATGATTTACCGTGTCAAAAAATTCTTTTAAATCGATTTTGATAAACCAATTAATCCCTTGAAATCTTTGTTGAAAGTGTTTTAAGCAATCATGGGTTGATTTTCCAGGTCTGAATCCATAGCTGAATTCAGAGAATTTCGGTTCATAATATGCTTCCAACTGTTTTCTTATTACCTCTTGGACCGTCCTATCCTTAATGGTAGGAATGCCTAAAGGTCTTAATTTGCCATTTGGTTTAGGAATTTCTATTCTTTTTACTGGTGAAGGTTCATATGTTCCTTCTCTAACTTCTTTATTCCACTTTTGAAGTTTCTTTAAATCTACTCCGTCGATGGTCTGAAAGTCAATTCCAGCTGTACCTGCTCCCTTATTGGTTGCTACTTTTCCAAAAGCTACATAATAGCTTATGATATTGTTGGTTATCCATTGATAAGTTCGCTTCGATACGTTCTTGTTATCTTTTGATTTCGTCTCAATTCTGTTTAAATGAGTAGTTAGTTTTGAAATTTTACTTTCATTTGATAGCATATAGCCACCGCCCTTCTACGTCTTTAAACCCGAAATATTATTTCCTCTTTCGCCCTATATCATGCTTTCCATGACTTCCTGTTTGGGCGATTATCTGAATTATTCCAAATTCAGTTTTACTCCAACGACTACTATGATTCTGCTTTTTCCTTGAATCCATAAGACTTTTTATCTTCTTATGTTTAGGTTTTAACCTTGATTTTTAGGAAGATCCAAGTTACTCTTATTAACTACGTGAATTCTTTAGGGACGCTGACCTTGGCATTAACTTATGAGTTTGTACCTCTTAAGGTAGGTATGTCCTGCTCCATCAAAATGGAACCAGTTAAAAAGTTAATTTAAGTTAAACTATTTATTAAAAAAAATAGTTTGACTTATTTTTTTTGTTTCGAAATAGTCAAACTTAAAAAGGAGATTTTAAAAAATGAAAAAAATTTTTAATTTAAAAGAAATAATTAATTTTTTGATTCAAAATAGTTATTTTAAAATTCGTTTATTCAATCAAAAAACTAATTATAACTTGGATAACAAAACATTATATCTTAATTATACTGACCTTTATGAAACTATCATGATGTTAAAAAAAATAGAAAATCCACCTTTTAAAATTCAAATTGATTTTCTAATAGATAAAAATTATACTTTTGATATTTCAAATAAAATTTTATATTTAAAAAAAGAACCCGAAATAAATCCGATGTTTGCTTTAAATGAAAAATTATATCAACAAACATTCGGTCATTCCCAGTCTCCACACAAAGATGCTTATTCTGATTTAATCGAAAGAACTCGAAAAAATTTTTTCGGAAATAATGATTTCTAATGAAAAAAACACAAAATAATGAAATCATCTTTAATTACAAAGAAGAAATTAAAAATAAAATAAAAAATTCACCAGAATTAAAAAATTGGATTTATGGCAAAGATTATCACGAAGAAGATTTAATTACCATCGGCAATTATTTAAAAGATGAAAAAGAAACGCCTTTTGGTTATCAATTAATTTTGAAAACGAAACCATATATAGAGATGGTTTATAAAGAAACCAACCAAATGATATTTTATAATTTTAAAAATAAACTTCAAAAAATCCATTCTTTATTTAATCAAAGTTTAGATTTAGAAAATTTAAAACAAATTAATATTGAAAATTTTGAAGGAAAAATAGTTAAAAAATATTGGAACAATTTTGAAAGCGAACAAAAAAAACCTAGTTTATATATCTATGGCGATTTTGATACTGGTAAAACATTCTTCTTTAAATTAATGATGAAATATTTTTTAAAAGAAAAACAAGATTTCTTATTTTTATTTCTACCCGATTTACCTAGACAATTTAAGTCAGGATGGTTTGATGAAGAATTAAGCCATAAAATGGATTATTTAAGAAACATTCCTTATTTATTTCTAGATGATTTAGGAGCGGAAAATTTAACGGTTTATTTTCGCGATGATATTTTATATCCTCTTTTAAATGCTCGTCAAGAAAAAGGATTAATTACTTTTATTAGTAGTAATTTAAGTATCGAACAATTATTAGAACATTTGCAAATTACTAACGATAATAACCAAATTATGAAAGCTTTTAGAATCATTAATAAATTAAAAAAAATGTGTCAATTGTATAATTTCGATTTGACTCATAATAATTTAAATCAATCTCAAAAAGGATTTTTAAAATGAAAAAAGACCTTAAAAACCAAATAAAAGAATATGAAGCATCATCACAAGTGTTAACAAAAATGGCACAAGATTTCACAATAGAAGCTCAAAGTTTTATAAAACACACAAAACCATACACAATAATCCAAGAATACAAAGACAACATCAAATACTCAAAAAAAATAAAAAATTCACCAGAATTAAGACAAATGTTTTCAGTCGCAGCCAAAGATTATAAAACACAAGCACGAAAACGAACAGTAGAAGCTCAAAATTATAAAACATTAGTCCAAGAATACAAAGACAAAATCAAATACTCAAAAAACAAGAATCTCAAAAAGGATTTTTAAAATGAAAATTAATTTAAAACAAAATAGCTGGGCCTGGTTCCAACATCGTAAAAATTTTGTTAATGCTTCCGAAATAGGAACCATTATGGGTTTAAATCCTTACGAAACAAAAGAAAACTTAATTAAAAAAAAAATATTTAAAGATGGTGTTTTTATTTCTAATCCAGCAATGGAACACGGTAAAAAAACGGAGCCAAAAGCAAATTTATTCTTTTCAGTTAAAACAAAAAGAAATTATGAGCCCGCAGTATTTACGAAAGATATTTTTTCCGCTTCTTTGGATGGATACCATGAAGCAAGTAATACTATGTTAGAAATTAAATGTCCTTTGGATAAAAATAGTTCCTCATGGAAAGATTTTTTTGAAAAAAACATTATTCCTCCTTATTATTGGGCGCAAATTCAATGTGGGTTATTTTGTTCTGAAAGTAAAAGTGCCTTTTTTTTAGTGTACTTTAATCCTCAAGAATATTATCTTCAAGAAGTATTTTTAAAACCTTCTTTTATTGAAGAGATGAAAATTAAATGTCGTGAATATCAACAAATATTAAAACAATATCAAGTTTTAACGAAAGAAGATTAAAAATTAAAAATAAAAAAAACATTTAGAAAAAAAATTTTTTATGATGAATCTACAATTGTTGCATTTAAAATTTCAAATGCTTTAAAAAAAGCGGTTAAACACATTAAATTAACTTAATTTAACTAAATAAAAATAATTTAACTTTTCCGCTTTATAAAAGGATATAAAGTTTTTTTAAACGAAAAGAAATCTCCTTTTTGGCTTTATATTCTTTTATAAAGCGGGAAAGTTCAAAAGAAAGGAAGGGAAAAAATGCCTTTATCTGTAATTAGTTATTTTTCAAAAACTGATGAAACTAAAACAGTTGAAACAGTACCAGCAACTACAAAATCAGCAAAAACTGATACAAAAGATGCAACTGCAAAATCTGACAATAAAAAAGATGAATCATCTAAACCAGTTGACGAACATGAAAAATATTACGGAAAAAAAGGACCAAGTGCAGATATATAATATAAAAAATATAAATCTATTAAAAAATAATCATTAGTCAATTTTAAAAACTAAAATTCAAAAGAAAGGAGAAAAATCATGGAAAACATCAAAAATAAAAAAATCAAAAAAATGAATAAAATTTATTTAAGTTTTACTATTTTATTTGTAGTTTTAATTTCAATTGGTAGTATTTTTGCTTTAAATTATTTTTTCACTCAAAAAGATGAAAAAATAGATTTCGAAACTAATTTACCAAAATTCACTGTTGATCGAATTGAAGGAAACAACTTAGATAAAAAATTATTATTAATTAGTGTTCCTATATTAAGCGACAAATACGTTCATGACATCAAAATTAAACATGAAGGTACATTAAATATAAACGGATGTAATGTAGATGTACCGTTATTCTTGAAATTCGCAGTGTTATAAAAAATTGTAAATGTTTTAAATTCATCTTAAAGACTATATTTTTTGCTTTTAAATTTATTTATTTTATAATCTATAATGACAAATCTATATTTTTTTATAAAAAAATATAAAATTCTATACACTATATATAACACCAAAAAAGAGATTTTGATACCTCTTTTTTAAAATTTTTTTTATTTTTTTTATTTGGTTTGGATGATATGGTAAAAAAAATTTATTTTTTTTATAAAATGATAAAAGTTGTTGATTTTTTTTATTATTTTAAAAAAATAAAATTAAAAAATCACCTTACATATATATAACCGCCGAAATGAGTCAAAAAAACGGAAAAAAAATTCATTTTGTTTAAGAAAATTTAATTTAGTGTTTTTTAAAATTGTTATTTGATAAAAATTCAATCGGTGATTGGTTGTTTAATTTCGATAAAATCCAATTATTGTTATAAAAATTAGCAAATCTTTCTAATTTATAAATTGTTGGTTTTTTAAAATAACCTTTCATGATTGAGAAAAAATTTTCAATAACAGCATTGTCA
>NZ_JAHRHX020000082.1:0-2104 GCF_020312115.2 Candidatus Phytoplasma sp. AldY-WA1 | reverse complement strand
TCTTTTGATTTTAGAATTTCTTAATTTTCATGATTTTACATTATTAAAAGGTTCAACTTATTTATATTATACAATATTCATTTTATTTTTTAATTTTTTTGAAGATATTTATTAATTTTTTAATTATTCATAAATAATTAAACTTAATAAAATATTATTAACTCTTGCCCGCACTGTTATAAATTTTTGTAAATAAATTCATTTTTAGAAAAGAGATTTTAAAAATATGCAGAGTTAAAAAAACATTTACATTTTTTTAAAACAGTGCGCAGTGTAAAAATTAACAACTATTAATTAATTTAAAATTTTCTATTTATTTAAAATAAATTATTTCTTCTTTTTTATCATTTCTTTTTTGTTTAACATTTTCCAAATAAAAAAACTTAAAAAAAATAATATAATTATTAAAACTTATTATTAATAAAACTCTTAATTTTTTTTAAGATGAAATATCATTTGCCACTAAAAAAACAAGTTCACCCTTAGTAAATTAATTTTAATGAAAATTAAACTTATTTTTTTTCTTTTTTATGATTTAATTATATTTAATAGTAGTTTTGTTTTTTTAAAAAAATGCTATATAAAAAAAAAAAAAAAATGAAAGAAAAAATATAAAAAAATGGAATGGAAACAATTTTTTAACAAGAATAAAAAAGAAATTATTTTAATAATTTTTATAGCGATATTAGCGATATTAATAATTGTAATATCTTCGATTTATGATCATAAGCGAAAGAATTTGCCAAAAGAATTAAAAGGACGTACTGTAGAAGAATTAAGAGTTACTGGATGTACTGCAGAAAAATTAAAATGTGTCGGATATACTGCAAAAGAATTAAAAGAGGGCGGATATTATTTCAAAGACTTAAGAAATGCTAGATATACTGCA
This sequence comes from Candidatus Phytoplasma sp. AldY-WA1, assembly GCF_020312115.2. Classification (NCBI taxonomy): domain Bacteria; kingdom Bacillati; phylum Mycoplasmatota; class Mollicutes; order Acholeplasmatales; family Acholeplasmataceae; genus Candidatus Phytoplasma; species Candidatus Phytoplasma sp. AldY-WA1. Next base: position 1,215 of record NZ_JAHRHX020000082.1, on the reverse strand, counting down.
AAAGAATTAAAAGAGGCCGGATATAGTGCAAAAGATTTTAAAGAAGTCGGAAATGGTTTTTTTAATAATTATACTGCAAAAGAATTAAAAGAGGCCGGATATTCGTGGAATTGGATGGGGTCGCAGTCGGTAAAAAATGCAGGATATACTTTAAGAGAATTAAAAGAAGGTGGATATACTGCAAGCGAATTAAAAAATGATTATACTCCAGAAGAATTAAAACAAGCTGGATATACTTCAAAAGAAATTGAGAGATGGTATTAAATTTAGCATTCCAAATTTATAAAAACAACAAATTTTCTCAAAAAATAATTCCATTAAATAATCAAGAAATAATGGATTTTATTAATAAAAACATAATACTAATTATTCTAGTAAACAAATTAAAGTTTTCAAAAAAACATTAACAAAAATCCAAACCTTTATCAACCTAAATAAATAACAATTTCTCTTGATCTAGCCACCATACACTATTACGAATAATGGTGCGAACTCAATGGAAAAACAGGATCAAAACAAGGTCTTATCAAACGTCAAAAATTAATTTGTATCAACAAAATCGATGAAAAAGGACAATTATTAAATTATCAACAATTTTACGCTAATAACAAATTACGAAAACATGACGAATATTCAAATGGTGGATTAATTAGAAATATACAGTCTATTTATCCAATAAAAAACAGTTAATTACATTAATAAATTTAATCCAATAAAGAATAAATCAATCGATGATTTTATAATAAACGAATTATTAAAAAATGAAACCCTTTTAAATGGAATAAAAACTATTATTGAATTACAAAAAGTGATCCTACATCTCAAAATCAAAAAGATAACAATCGATTGAAAAAAATAATAAGAAAAACTAAGAAATTTTTTAAATTAGAAAAACATGAATTTGTTGAAATAATCAATTCAATCAAATATATATTCAATCAACTATATATAAAATAAATTATTAAATTTAAAAAACACGACCTAAACATCTCAAAAAAGGAGAATAAAATATGCATTAATGAAGACATAATTTCATTATAAAAAAATAAAATGTTTCATATAACAAAAAATTGCTGGAAATAAGTCTTTTTTTTAAAATAACAATAATTAAATTTGTTATTTTAATTATTTAGATCACGACCTAAAAAATTCAAACAAAAAAGTTAAATTTAAGGGATAAAAAAATAATTTAGTTTATTTAATTTAAATTGAAAT
>NZ_JAHRHX020000081.1:0-2133 GCF_020312115.2 Candidatus Phytoplasma sp. AldY-WA1 | reverse complement strand
AAACAAAAAAACTGAATATTAAAATTGTTTTTTTTTTTTTTGTTTTATAATCTTAATTATTATTAATTAATAGTCTTACTGTTATAAAAAAATGTAAATGTTTTTTTAACTCTGCATATTTTTAAAATATCTTTTCTATAAAAAAAGACTAGTTTGTTTTAACTAGTCTTTATAGGTATTAAAAATGAATTTATTTACAAAAATTTATAAAAGTACAACCAGTTTGTAATAAAAGCGAGAAATACAAATACTCGATTAAAGGAAAAATATAAAAAAATGAAATTAAAACAATTTTTTAATAATATTAAAATCATGTATAAAATTTATAAATTTATCAGATATAATAAAAAAATTATTTTGACAATAATTTCGGTACTAATTTTAATAATTACAACATATTTTATTTATGATTATAATAAAAAAGATTTAAAAAAAGCTGAATATGATGTAGAAGAATTAAAAGATGACGAAGACGAAGATGTATTCGAAAACTCAGTTACGTCAAAAACATCGATCATAGAACCAAAAGTTGTAAATCCAAATTTAATTAAAAACGAAGAAAAAAAACCAAAAATATTTTACCGTCCAGATGGCAAAACTGTTCGGAAAATTGAAGAATATAACAAAAACGGCCAAAAAACTAAAGAAAAATTCTATCAACCCGACGGCAAAACTATTATGTTTATTGACGAATACAACGAAAACGAAAAATTAGTTAAAAGGACATCATACCAAAACGATGGCAAAACTATTATTTTTATTAACAAATACAACGAAAACGAAAAATTAGTTAAAATGACATCATACCGAAACGACGGCAAAACTATTAGTTTTATTGTCGAATACAACGAAAACGGCCAAGAAACTAAAACAACATGGTACTAAACCGTATTGTCCCTACAATAAAACTATTTTGTACATCAATGAATACAACAAAAACGAAAAATTAGTTAAAAACATTATACAAGACGACGGTAAAACTATTTCGGCAATTCACGAATACAACGAAAACGAAAAATTAGTTAAAACAAAATTCTACCAAGACGACGGCAAAACTATCAAACAAATCAACTAATACAACGAAAACAAAAATTAGTTAAAACAACATTCTACAACCCTGACGGAATGGAAAAAAAATAATATGAAAAATACAAAAAAACAAATAAAAAATAAAATAAACGTCTGCACTTACATTTTTTTATAACACCGCGAACACATATAAATTGTTTTTTTTTTTTTTAAAATAGAATTAAATTAGTTAAGTAATAAAAAAATTAAACTTATTATTTCGGAAAGTTAAAATTTTTTTAACTTAAACTTAAATTTAAAAAGATATTGGATAAACATAAATGACAGGAATTTTAAATAAAAAAACAATAAATTTAAAAAATTTATTATTTTTATCTATTTTATTTATTTTAATGATTTTAAATTTTTCATTTATTAAAGTCAGTGCTGATAACAAAAATACAGTTGATGATTCACAGGACAATTCAGTTAAAGAACAATTAAGACAATTAGCAAAAGAATCTTTTAAGGAGTCAACTATATCAAAGAACAAACAAAAAGAATTGATTAAAGCATCAACAGAATCGGAACAAATATTAGAAAAATGCAAAAATAAAGATGTCAAATTATTATTTGATGACATGGGTATAAATTTAATTAAAAAATCTGATGAAATGTACAGAAAAAATTACGAATTAGGTCTAGATATAAACACTAAATATAATTTCGAACCAGAACAAATGGAAAAATGTAGACAAATAGGTTTAGAGATTTTAGAAGGAAAAACAGAATCTATAACAACATTAACAAATAAAGAAGCAGAATGTGTAAAAATAATAACAGAATCTATAATAGAACAATCAAAAATTGCGAACCAAACATTTCATAATTATACAATAGCTATAAATGATTTAAACAAAAGAATAAAATCTTCACAAACAGCAAAAAATCCAGAAAAAGAAATTAAGCAAGCAATAGCAGAATGTAAAAAAACATTAGAAGAAAAACCCACAAGAAATATAGAACAAAAAACAGTAAAAACAAAACAAACAGTAAAAAAAGATGAAGAAGAAAAACATGAAGATGAAGAAGAAGAACATGAAGATGAAGAAGAAAAACATGAAT
>NZ_JAHRHX020000080.1:0-2141 GCF_020312115.2 Candidatus Phytoplasma sp. AldY-WA1 | reverse complement strand
TCTTTATTTTAATTTTTTTTAACAATTTTTTTAACAAATTTAAAATTACTAACAGATTTATTTTAACCTGGCGCACTGTTTCAGGTATGTCCCGCTCCATCAAAATGGAACCAGTTAAAAAGTTAATTTAAGTCAAACTATTTATTAAAAAAAATAGTTTGACTTATTTTTTTTGTTTTTCATATTTTTTTCCTTTTTAGTTTTTTTAATTGATGGTATAAAAAAAGACTCTCATCACGAGAGTCTTAGTTATTAAATTTTTTGAAAATTTTATTAAATTATTTTAAAGATTATTTGTTTTAAATTTAATAAAAAACCAAACTAAAAAATTGGCCTTGAAAAAATTATATATTAATTTTATTTAATTTTTCTATCCAAATGTTAGCATGCCTTCGAAAATCTTCTAAAATAACTATTTCATTTTTTTCTTTTAAATGTTCTTTTAAATTATAATCATATTTATAACCAGTGCCAGTAGCTGTTTTTCTACCTCCACCTCTAAGATGTAGTTTTTCAAAATCAATTTCGTTATAAAGCATTCCTTTTAAAAAAATTTGATTTGGAGCAATATCTAAAAAAACTAACAAATCATAATTGTCAGTTTTATGAATTCCTTCATGTTGAAATTTATTATTAACATCCAAAGTTGCGGTTTTTAATTCAATGCGATAATTTTTTAATTTTATATCCTAATCTTTATTTTTATCTTTGTCATTAGAAGATTTAAAACCATTTTGTTTAAAAGCATTAACCAAAAACCTTTGACCAAAACTACCTCTAGCATCAATAGAAAGAAGTTTTAATTTATAATAAATATCTTTTTCATTAAATTTGGGTGGTTTTTTTAAATTATTGATAGTTTCTTGATAAACAGAATTAAAAAAAACAGAAATAAGATTTTTATTATTCATTATTATCCTTTTCATCACTAAAACCAGCATCAGTTAAAACTTTAATTATTAAACTTGTACGTAAATTTAAAGCACTATTAGTAGATAAAAAAGCTGTTTTAGTCCAATCATTATTTTGAAAAATTTTTTTAATTTCGGTGATATTTTTTAAAATTTTAATTCCATATCCTCTTTTGTTGGGGAGTTCGTCAAAAGAATTATAAACTTTCATTCCTTTAAAACAAGTACTTGGTAAATAAATATCACATAAATTCAACATTTTTTTATTTCTGGTACTCGATGGAGTGCCACCATCTGACAAAGAATAAACTTTGATAAAATTATTAGCTGTTTTGATGAGTGGCGGTTTTAATAAATTGATATTAATTTTTGTCCAAATTTGAAAAATTGTTGATACTTTAACTTTCTTACCACTTGGATATTCAAATGATGATAAAGGTAATTTTTGAGAATACATTAATTTAAAACCAGTAACTCTTTTTTTTGGCGTTCCTTTACCATCTGATTCAAATAAAGGCGGCAAAATAAATGCTACAATATCAGCAAATTGATATGAATGATTAATAAATCTCAAAGCCAAATTACCTCTTAAACCAAATGGTGGATTCCCCAAAACAATATTTTTTGTTTTGTTTTCAGGAATAAAATCTAAATAATTTTTAATAATGTAATTTTTATTAATATGAGGGTTAATTTCAACACCTATTCTTTTAGTTGACGGCAACAAATTATAAAAACTTCCATTGCCAGCTGAGGGTTCGATGAAATTATATTCATCAAAATTTATTTTTAATTCTAACATTTTACTTTTTAAAATTTCAAAACAATTTAAAGCAATTTTATGAGTAGTATAAAATTCATCAAATTTTCTTTCATTTTTTAAATGATTATTTTGAAATTTTACTATATCGATATGTGGATATTCAATTTCAAGTTGATTAATTATTTTTTTTAAGTCTATATCATAATTTTTAGGAATAGATTTTTGTTTTTCCCAACGTTTGATAGTGCCTTTGTGAACTTGGAGAAAATTTAAAACAAAATCTAAACCTTTGAATTTTTTGATACTTAAAAATGTATCAAAAGAAGTTGCATTTTTCATTTTTGCACCCACTTTCTTCTTGATTATTATATCATAATTTATTGCGCACTGTTTCAAAAAAGTGTAAATGTTTTGTAACTTTGCATATTTTTAAAACCTCCTAACTGCACCCTAAAACAAAAAAAGAC
>NZ_JAHRHX020000007.1:0-28430 GCF_020312115.2 Candidatus Phytoplasma sp. AldY-WA1 | reverse complement strand
ACAGGTTTTATAAGTTTTTTTATTTTTTGTAAAAAATTTATTCAAAAAATAAGAAAAATTTAATAAAAAGGAGAAAAAGAAAAATCTTAAATATGTTATAATTTATTAAGAAGTATAATATTTCAAAAAAATAAATAAATTTTTTTATTTAAAAAAATAATATTAATTTTTTTAACATTTCTAAATTTTTTAATAAAATTAATATTACTTTTTTAACGATATGATTTCTATAATTAAATACTATAACTTAATTTATGTTAAAATACAAAAATATAATTAATGAACTGAGGTGAATAAATGACATCTGATTTAGAACAAATTTTTGAAAATTCTGATTTATATTCTAAATTATTCAATAATAATATCAAAAATATAAAAGAACTTATTTTAAAAAAACCTAAAAAATATCAAGATTTTACTTTAACTGAATTAAATAAAATAGCAGATAAAACAAAAGTAAATTTATACGGAATTATAACAAAAGAACCTGTTGTTGTCAGAAATTTTTTTAAAAAAAATGCTAAAATGTTCCATATATTAACAAGTCGAAATACAGAATTCAAAGTAATTATTTTTAATAATTTTTTTTTTAAAATTTTAGAATATAATAAAAAAATATTTATTAAAGGTACTTATTATAATAGATATAATACAATTATAGCTTCTTTTATTACTTTAGAAGTTAATATAGAAAACAAAATTAAACCTATTTATAATTTAAAAAATATTTCTGATGAGTCTTTGCAAAAATTAATAAAAAAAATTTTTCAATCTCCTAAATTTAAAATTAAAGAAACTTTAGATATAAGAATTTTAAAAAAATATAATTTAATAAATAGGAAAGAGGCTTTCCGAAATCTTCATCTTCCTGAAAATAAACAAATGTTGTATAAAGCAATCCAAAGATTTAAATACGAAGAAGCTTTTATTATAATGAAAAAATGGTTTAGAAAAAAAGAACAATTACCTTCTAAAATTCCTATAAAATGTAATATAAGTTATGTAAAGCAAATGATTAAAAAAATTCCTTTTCAATTAACTTTAAATCAAAAAAAAATAGTTAATGAAATTTATTCTGATTTTAAAAAAGATTATCCTACTCAAAGATTAATTCAAGGGGATGTTGGTTCTGGAAAGACAATTACAGTTTTTATAGCTGCTTTAGGAATAATTAATTTAAATAAACAAGTTTTAATGATGGCTCCTACAGAAATTTTAGCCAAACAACATTATTTAAATTTTCAAAAACTTTTTCCAGAAATAGATTCTATTATTATAACTTCTAAAAGTAAAACTAAGAAATTTGATCAAGAACAGATTAAACAAAATAAATACAAAATGATTTTCGGGACTCATTTATTAGCTAATATAGATTTTTTTCAATTAGGTTTGATTATAATAGATGAAACTCATAAATTCGGAACAGATCTAAAAAATAAAACTATCGCTCAAGATTTAACATCAGATATTTTATATCTTACAGCGACGCCTATTCCGAAGACTTTGGCACTTATTTATTCTGGATTATTAAATATTTCTTTATTAATTGAAAAACCTTATAATAAAAATAATATTATTACTAAAAAATGTTCTTTTGAAATGATTATACCTTTATTAAAAAAAAATCAGTCACGTAATGAACAAAGTTATATTACAGTTCCTGCTATAAAAGATAATAAAAAAAATTTTAATATTGAAAATATGACTATTTTTTTAGAGAAACAAAAAATAGAGCATCTTTATATTTTGCACAGCAAACAAACAACAGACCAGCAAGAAGAAAATATTCAAAATTTTATAAAAAATAAACAAGGTATTTTGCTAGCCACTTCTATTATTGAAGTAGGAATTGATATCGAAAACGTTACAACTATTATTATTTTAGGAGCAGAATATTTTGGTCTAAGTCAATTACATCAATTAAGAGGAAGAGTAGGAAGGAATAATAAACAAAATTATTGTTTTTTAGTTTCTACAAAAGATAACGAACGTTTAAAAATATTAGAAAAAGAAAATAATGTCGCTAAATTAAGTGATTTTGATCTTTGTACAAGAGGACCAGGAGATTTTTTAGGGAAAGAACAAAGCGGTTTTTTTAAATTTCAATTTTTAAATATAAAAAAAGATTATATTATTTTAAATCAAATTAAAAAAGATTTTGAATATTTATCAAATTAAATAATAAAAGGTATATTAATAAAAATGATTAAATTAGCAATAGATGCTATGGGTGGAGATTTAGCCCCTGAGAAAGTGATCAAAGGAATTGTAATGGCTTTATCTCAAGAAGAAAATTTATATATTTGTTTATATGGTGATCAAGAAAAAATAAATTACATAATAGAAAATAAAATTTCTTCTTCAGTTTATAAAACAGTAAAAGATCGAATAAATATTATTCATACTCCTTTTTTTCTTAAAATGGATATAAAAAATATAAGAGAAGAATTTAGAGATTGTCCTAACCATTCTATGTTTTTAGCTTTAAAAGCAGCTAAAGAAAACGAAGTAGATGGAGTTGTTTCAGCAGGACCTACTCAAGCTTTAGTTTTATCAAGTTTTTTAATAATTAGAACTATGAAGTCAATTTCCAGAATAGCTTTAGCTCCTATTTTTAAAACTTTTGATAATAAAACAAAAATTTTAATAGATGCTGGAGCGAATATCGAAATCGAACCAGAAAATTTATTAAAATTGACTGTTTATGCTTCATTAGTAGCTAAAGAATTTTTAGAAATTGACCAACCTATAGTAAAATTATTAAATATAGGGATTGAAAAAAATAAAGGAAGAGATTTCGAAAGAAAGCTTTATGATTTATTAGAAAAAGATAATCGAATAATTTTTAAAGGAAATGAAGAGTCTAAAAATGTTTTCAATACTGAAGCAGATATTTTATTAAGCGATGCTTTTACATCTAATATGGTTTTAAAAAGTTATGAAGGAGCTTTTAAAAATTTATTTCAATCCATTAAAGAAGTTATGACTGAAAATTGGTTCAAAAAAATTATGAGCAAAATTTTATTTTCTAAAAAATTAAAAAAAATAAAACAAAAAATAGATTCTAAAGAAATAGGTGGAGCGATCTTGTTAGGTTTAAATAAAATTGTAATTAAAGCGCATGGTGATTCTAATGAATATGCTTTTTGCAAAGCAATTTTTCAAGCTAAAATTTTAATTGAAAAAAATTTTTTAACTAAAATTACAAAAAAATTAATATAAAAAAAGAGTAATTATGCATTTAAAAAAATTATTTAGAAGATTAAATATTAAACCTAAAAATATTAAGATATATATTAACGCTTTAACACATAGTTCTTATGCTAACGAACATCATTTTAGAAAAAATAATAACGAAAGATTAGAATTTTTAGGAGATGCTATTATTAATTTTTTAATGGCCAGTTATTTATATAACAAAAATAAAGATAATGAAGGTATTATGACTAAAAAAAGAGCGCAAGCTGTTTGTATCGATTCTTTATTAATTTATGCTAAAGAAATAGAATTAAAGAATTATATTTTGTTAGGTAAAGGTGAAAAGAAAAGATATGACAATAATTATTCTATCATAGCAGACGCTTTCGAAGCTTTATTTGGAGCTATTTATTTAGATTTAGGATATGATCAAGCAGAAAAAACTTTTCAATATATTGTGTTGCCTTATTTAAACAAAATTATCAATATTATAGATTTTAAAACTAAATTACAAGAATTAATTCAAACTAATAAACAAAATATCCATTATAAAATTATTGCTGAACAAGGTTTAGCCCATGAAAAAGAATTTATAACTGAAGTATATTTGGAAAATATTTTTTTAGGAAGAGGTTTAGGAAAAACTAAAAAAGCTTCTGAACAAAAAGCAGCGCAAGAAGCTTTGATTAAAATAGCAAAAGAAAGGAATATACCAAATGTTTAAAATTCTTTATGAAGAAGGTTATTTAAATATTGAAAAAATTTTAATTCGTGAATATCATAAAATGAATTTAACATTTCAAGAAATGATGGTTTTAATTTATTTATTTGATTGTTATGAACATAAACATTTTTCTTCTGTATTTTTAGCCAAAAAAATGAATTTGTCTAAAAATGAAGTAGAAAATATTTTAGAAAAATTAATTCAAAAAGATTTTTTTTTCTTATCACAAGAGAAAAAAAATGATAAATTAATAGAAATTTTTAATTTAGATAATACTTTTTTAAAATTAGAACAAATTTATTTAGAAAAAGATAAAAATGTTCAAATTAAAAAACAAAATAAATATATAAGTGAAACTATAGAACAAATAGAAAAATTAAAAGGTGAAAATTTAGCTTCATATGAACTAGAAATTATTAAAAATTGGTATTTAGAAAAAAAATATTCTGACAAAGATATAAAAAGATCTATAAATATAGCTTGCGCAAATCAAAAAAAATCAATTTATTATATAGATAGAATTTTAGGCCACGAAAATAATTTAAAAATAGAAAATAACGATAAAGCAGATAAAATTCTTCATAAAATTTTTAATAAAATTAAATAATTTAAAATATAACAAATATAATAAAATATGTTATAATGATATTGAATCTAAGAAAAGATTTAATAAAATGTATCTACATTTTAAATAACGTATAAATTATTAATTTTAATGAGAGGAAAGAAAAAAATGCAACAAAAAGAAAGTTTTTTAAAAACTAAAAAAGGCAAAATAGTTGTTGGTTCAGTTGTTGGTTCAGTTGTTGGTTTATTAGCAATTTTAGTAATTTGTTATATTATAGGATGTTGGCCATTCAGCAATCCATCAATTACTGACTATGTAGACAAATTTGGAGTTGAAGTTAAAGCATTAGTAACAGATAAAGCAGAAGATGATAAAACAAAAAATAACACAATAGTAACAAACGTAGAAACAAAAATTAACACTTTAAAAACAAAAGTAGAACAAGCTAATGAAAAAAGAGCTACAGATAAAAAAATTAAAAAAGATATTTTTGACGAAATAGACAATTTAAAAACAGCAGCTGGACTATTAAAAGACAAAGAAACAAAATTAAAATTTAAAGAAGAAGCTGACAAATTCACACCAAAAGTCGAAGCATTAGTAACTAATTTAAAAACTGAGATTAACAAATAATTTCGACAATAATATTAATTAATATTATTTAAAAATAAAAAAAACATTCAAAATATTCAATTTTGAATGTTTTTTTTATTTTATATTTGAATAAAATTGTAAAGATGCTCTTATAAAGTCTTTAAATAAAGGATGTGGTTTAAAAGGTCTTGATAAAAATTCAGAATGAAACTGAACTCCTATAAACCAAATATGTTTTTTTAATTCTATAACTTCAGGTAATTGTTCTTCATTATTCATTCCTGAAATAATAAAATTATCGTCTTTATCAAAAAGCGAAATATACTCCATATTCATCTCATAACGATGTCTATGTCTTTCATGAATAATTTCTTTTTGAAAAATTTCATAACTTTTAGTATTTTTCTTTAAACAACAAGAGTATAATCCTAATCTTAAAGTTCCTCCTAATAGACGGTCTTTTATTTTTTGAGTTATTAAAGGAAGTGAAGTATTAATATCAATTTCTGTAGAATTAGCTTTATCTAATTTTAAAACATTTCTAGCATATTCAATAACCATTAATTGCATTCCTAAACAAATACCAAAAATAGGAATATTATTTATACGAGCGTACTGAATAGCTTGTATTTTTCCTTGGCAAGCTCTTGCACCAAAACCACCTGGAATTAAAATACCATGACAATCACTTAATAAAGAAGCTATATTCTTATCATTGACATTTTCTGCATCAATCCACTTAATTTTAATATTAGTATTATTATAATAAGAAGCGTGTTTTAAAGCCTCTATTATAGATAAATAAGAATCATGTACCGAAATATACTTACCTACTAAACCAATAGTAATTTTACTTTTTAAATTTTCAATTTTATAAATTAAATTTTTCCATGAAGATATATCTGATTTTTTTAAATTTTTTATTTGAAAATGATCTAAAATAAAATCATCTATTTTTTGTTCATTTAAATTAATAATAATTTTATATAAAATATCTACATCAATATTTTCGAAAATAGCATTTTCTCTTACATCGCATAAAATAGAAATTTTTTTCTTAATTTCATCGGAAATAGTTTGTTCGCTTCTCAAAATCAAAATTTGAGGTTGAATACCTAAAGATCTTAATTCTTTAATACTATGTTGAGTAGGTTTAGTTTTTGTTTCTTTAGAGGCTTTTAAATAAGGAATTAAAGTGTTATGAATATAAAGAGTATTATGAAATCCTAAGTCATAACGAACTTGTCTAATAGACTCTAAAAAAGGTAAGGATTCGATATCACCTACTGTACCGCCGATTTCGACAATAATAATATCATAATCATTAGTAGTACTTTTTATTTCTAAAATCCTTTTTTTGATTTCATTAGTAATATGAGGAATAACTTGAATAGTTTGTCCTAAATATTCCCCTTGTCTTTCTTTATTGATTACATGTTGATAAACTTGTCCTGTAGTCACATTAGATTCTCTTGATAAATTTTCATCTAAAAATCTTTCATAATGACCCAAATCTAAATCTGTTTCGGCTCCATCATTAGTCACAAAAACTTCTCCGTGTTGAATAGGATTCATAGTACCAGAATCAATATTGATATAAGGATCAATTTTTTTCATAAAAACTTTTAATCCACGTTTTTTTAAAATTTGACCTACAGCAGCACCAATAATACCTTTTCCTAAGCCAGAAACTACTCCTCCAGTAATAAAAATAAATTTTTGCTCTTTTTTTTTATTATTCATTTTTAATTTCTTTCTTAAAAAATTTTAAAATAAAAATTTAAAAAAACATTAATTAAACATTTATTTTAAAACCTATTTTTTCTCCTAAATTGATTTTTGTTTCTATTTTATTACGACTATTTTCCATAATAATCGGATCAAAAATTACTTTGTTTTTTTGAACTAATAAAACAATAGTTGATCCTCCAAAAGAAAAAAAACCCTTTTCTTGTCCCTTATTAAAATGAGTAATAGGATGATTATTAATTTTTCCTACTAATAAAGCTCCGATTTCAATTTGAATTATTTTACCAAAATTTTTTGTTTCTAAAATATTATATTCTCGGGTATTTTCACAAAAAACATTAAAATATTTAAAAGCAATAGGATTAACAGTATGAAATTTACCTTTAATTTTTTTAAAATTTTCTTTTTTTTGAATACCTTCATCAATGAAAATATAACGATGATAATCGATAGGTCTTAATCTTAAAATTACGAAATAACCATCCATAAATAAAGATGGTAAAGTATTATTTTTTAAAAGATCGCTTAAATGATAATTAACTTGTTTAATAGAATAAATACTATCTTTATTAATCGGAAGAATAGTAATTTTTCCTTCACAAGGACTTATAAAAACAGAAATTTCTTTACAAAAAGTTATATTTTTATATTGACGTGTAAAAAAATCATTATAAGAAGAAAATTTTGTTTTTAGAAATAAATTTAAATCTATATTATTTCTTTTAACTACTTTTTTAATATGTATTTTTGAAAAAAAAGATCTTAAATAAACCCCCATTAAAGAAGTAATTATTTTAGAAACACAAATTCTCAAAAATAGTCTTTTCCAAAAACTTTTATGTAGGTTAGAATATAAAAAATGTGGTTTCATAATTATGTTTTCTTTATAAAAAAACTAATCCTCTTTCTTATGTTCGTATTAAATAATATTAAATTTAATATTATTTCAAAAGATAATAAATTATTACAAAAGATAATAAACATGAAAATATTAAAAAAATAATATTTTTAATTTTAGGAAATTTAATTTTTGCAAAAATAAATAAAAAAGACAATAGATACATAATAAATAAATATGTTGTAAAAAATATAATTTTAATATTATTAGTGTCATATCCTATTTTCGACATTATATTTTGAAATAAAATTAAACAAGGAAATATAACAGAAGATAAAGTCACTGGAACACCTAAAAAAACATTTAAATTTTCTTTTGGTTTTTTATCATCATAATTTTCTCCAGCAAGAACATTGAAATAAGCTAATCTAGTTAAAACCGCTAAAATATAACAAATACTTATAAAAATAAATAAGAATAAGAAATTATGATGTATGTCGGATTTTATATTGTAGAACAATCCATATCCTATGAAAATAGGTAAAATACCAAAACTAATAATATCTGATAAAGAATCTATTTGAATACCATATTTTTTTTCTTGTATAGAACGTTTTTTTTTAAAATTACTTACTTTTCCATCGAACATATCACAAATACCAGATAATAATATACAAATAGAAGCAAATTTTATAGAATTAGGATTGAATTCTCCATAAACAAGAAAAAACATTCCTGATAAACCAATTGAAGCATTTAAATAAGTTAAATAAACAGTATAATTATAAAACCCTAAAAACATAATAAATTCTCCATTATTATTTTTTTAAAATTAAATATAATTTGTTTTGAATCAAATAAATAAAAAATAATAATTGAAAAAATTATAATTTTTGCAATTATTATTTATAAAAATATTCTTCATAATCATTTATATATTCATCATCTTCTTCATTGTTTTTATCTTTTGTAATATCATCAATTTCTTCTTCATTAATTTCTAATTCTTCTTTTTCATCATTTATATCTAAATTATCTAAAGGTATATCGTTTAATTTTTCTTCTTCGTATTCATCATTTTCTTCATTGGATTTTGGTTTTAAATCAAATTCATTAAAATCTAAAATTTCTTTTTCTAAATCTTTTTTAATTTCTATTTTTTGTTCATTTGGGTTAATAAAAAAATCTTTATCCCAAAAATTCAAATTATTTTCTTTAATATTCCACAAATCATCTCCGCAAAAAACAAAACAACCACTCAAAACAATATCTAAATATAATTGAATACAAATTTCTTTATTATTTATATCTAATTTTTTAATTTTAAAAACTTCTTCTATTAGTTGTTGGATATTCATAGGTTTTTTGTTTTGAGATAAGATTTGATAAGAAATATCAATCATAGCACTTGATGAATCAATCTTTTTATTATTTTTTTCCAAAATTAATAACCTCATTTAAAAACTATTCTTTATTTATTTTATAAAAATTAAAAATCATAATCTTTCAAATCATAATCTTTTGCAGCTTTCATAAGTAAATCTTTAGAAGCTTTTTCTACTTGCTTTAAAACATCATTAAAAGATAATAAAATACTTTCTTGAATTAAATCTAAATTATTCATTAAATCTAAATTTTTAATAGAAACATCAATTACTTGTTTTGTTCCTTGCATAACAATAACGATATCACCTACTTGTGAAGTAAATTCTCTTAATTCTAATTTTTTTTGTTCTTTATCTATGGTTTCTTGAATTTTTTTTAATTTATCAAACATTTCCATATTAAAATTCCTATTCATAAATAATTTTTACTTTTTCACTAGTAAATAATGTTTCAGCTTTTTTTATCAAAAATCTTTCGTCTATCAAAAATTCTTCATTTAATTTTAATACTGAATTTTTTTCATAAAAATTAGTTTCAAAAAAATTTAAGTTTAAATCTTCCTTATTTTTAGTTTTTAAAAATTTTGAATAAACAGGTTTTATTATTTCTTCCCAATCTTTATTTAAAATAACAAAATATTCATTAATTAATTCTTTTTTAGCATTTAAAATTTGTTTAATTTTTTCTCTAGTATCATTTTTTAATAATATCTTATAATCTTCTTCATTTTCACATGACAAAAGTAATTCTTTATTAAAATTTATTAATAATGCTTTTGATTGATATAATAATCTCGCAATACCAGCTAATTTCGGAATAGGATAATTTTCTAATTTTTTCCATCCTTTACAAATTAAATTTATTTCTAAATTATTAGAACCAATTAAAATATTAATAATATCGTTTAAAAAATCTTGTTTGAATTTTGTTTCGTTTTTGTCTGTATTATCATAATTGTAATTATTTTTTGAAAATAATTCTTTTTTCAAACTTTCATCTTTTGGTTTTATTGACGAATTATTATTAATTTTATTAAAATTTTCTATTTTAGGAACATTTATTTGTGCTGTGAATAAATCATGAATTTGAATGAAAAAAATAATTAATAAATATTTTTTATGTTCGGATATTTTTAAATTATTTTTCAATTCTAATAATTTGCTAAAAAATTTTTCTTTTGTTTGAAAATTTAATTTTTTTAAAAAATTAAAATTTTCTTCGTAATTTTCATAACAATTAATTATTTTTTTTGAAACGAAATTAATAAAATCATTTAAAAAAAGAACATAATTTATATTAGAATCTAAAATTTCCTTTAAAAAAGAAATAAGAATTTTAACATCATTTTGAAATAAAAAATGCAATAATTGTGTTAATTTTTTTTCAGAAATGATACCCAATATTTCTATAATATCTTTTTCTTCGATAATATCATTTTTATAAGAACTAACTTGATCTAATAAATTAATAGCATCTCTTAAACTACCATTAGAATAAAAAGAGATTTTTTGTAAAGCTTCTTCTGATATATTTATATTTTCTATAGAAACTATTAATTTTAATCTATTTTGAATATCTTCGCAAGAAATATTATTTAAACGAAAATGTTGAGTACGAGATAAAATATTTTTAGGAATTTTATTAAATTCACTAGTGATTAAAATAAAAACTGTATTAGAAGTTGGTTCTTCTAATATTTTTAATAAAGCGTTAAAAGCATTATAAGATAATACATGAACTTCATCAATAATATAAACTTTATATTTTAATAAATTAGATTTATAATGTAGTTTATTTTTTAATTCTCTAATATCATCTACACCACTATAAGAAGCGCCGTCAATTTCGACAACATCTAAAGTAGCTTGTTTATCAATAACGGAGCACGATTCACAACAATCTTTATTATTATCTTCGCAACAATCTTCTTTTTCAAGAAAACAAGAACAATTAATAACTTTAGCAAAAACTTTAGCTAAAGTAGTTTTTCCGATCCCCTTATCGCCACTAAATAAATAACAATGATGAATTTTTTGATATTTAATAGCATTTTTTAAAATTTGTATAATTATATTTAATCCGACTATATTTTTAAAATTTTTAGGTCTGTGTTTGAGATATAAGGCTTGATAATTCATATCTTTTTTTTGCGAAAAAAATCCTTTTATAATAATTTTAAAAAATCTTTTAAACATTTTTAATTTCAATTTATAAAATGTTTTTTTAAAAAACTACATATTAAACTATGACATAATTTATATCAATAATTAAAAAAATTAAAATTTATAAAAACACTTGATTAATTAATTTTCACCAGCAATTGTTAAATCTCCAGCATAAACACTAGGACTTCCAAAACCTGAAAATTGAAATACTAAATCGTTAGATATCCCTTTTAAATTTAATAAAATATCAAAAAAATTACCAGAAACAATAATCATTTTAACAGGTTTAGTAATTTTACCCTTTTCTATTTTAAAACCAGCCGCTTGAAGACTAAAATCACCACTTATATCATTAATTCCTGCATGAAAACCAATTATATAATCTATATAAACACCTTCGTTGATAGAAGCAATCATTTCTTCGAAAGTTTGTTCCCCTTTTTCTAAATACATATTAGTCATGAAAATAGAATTATCAAAACTGTTACCAGTAGGTGGAACATCAAAAATAAGTGATGTTTTTAAATTATGGATAAATTGTTTAAAAACACCTTTATCAATAATTTTTTTAGTATAACAAGAAACCCCTTCATCATCAAATTTATATTGAAAAAATGCTTCTTTGCATAAAGGATCGTCAATCAAAGTAACTTTTGAAGAAGCTATGTTTGTACCTTGTTTATCTTTTAATTTAGTTAAATTACGATAAGCGCTCATACCGTTAAAAATACAACTAAAATTTTTTAAAAAATTAGCAAAGATTTTATTTGAAAAAACAACTGGATAATTTTTAGATTTTAAAGATCGAGATGTTAATTTTGATTCTCCTAAGGATATTATTTTTTTAGCGTATTTTTTAATATCGAATTTTTCAAATTCTTTAACTACAAAATATTCATAAATTTCTTCTATATCTTTATCTTTTTGAAAAACACAAGAAACAGAAATAGTTAAAAAACTTAATTTGTCTTCTAAATTTAACCCTTTAGAATTAACTATTCTTTTTTCTAAATAAGTTTCTTTATAAGAAATAGTATCAATTTTTTTTAATAAAACACTTTTTAATAATTCTTTTTCTAATTGAAATAATAAATCATATTTTTTTTGAATATCAATTTTTGAAAAATCAAAATTAGAATTATTTACCATAGGATAAGAAGGTGAACCTTCAAAAATAATATCTTTTTCTTTAATATTTAAAAATGAAATTTGATTTCTAAGATTTCCTAAAATATCTTCCATTTCAGTTTCATCTATTTTTTCTAAATACATAGAAGACTTTTTATTTTGAAACAAACCTTTAATGGTTGTTCCTAAAACATCATTTTGAACATGTTCGTGAATTTTACCATCTTCTAAATTAACAGTTATACCTTTGTTTCTATCAGTTAAAATTTCTAAAGCTTCAAAATTTTGAGATAAAGCTGTTTTAAACCATTTTTTATAATTTATATTATCATTGTTAATCATTTTTTTGACTTCCTCCAACAATCATATCTTGAACTCTAATAGTTGGTTGACCTAAATCTACAGGTACATATCCAGAAACAGAACCACAATATCCTTGATCTAACTCTAAATCATTAGCGACACGATCAATTTTTAATAAAACATTTTGTCCTTTTCCTATTAATATCATTCCTTTAACAAACTTAGTTAATTTTCCGTCTTCGATTAAATATCCAGATTTAACCATGAAATTAAATTCTCCTGTAGTAGGCATAACTGTTCCACCGCCAAAACTTTCAGCATATAAACCATTTTTAGTATCTTTAATAATTTGTTCTGGAGTATCTTTTCCAGCAGCAATGTAAGTAGAATTCATTCTAGAAGTAGGTGAATATTTATAAGATTGTCTTCTGGATGAACCAGTAACTTTCATTTTCATTTTTAAGCTATTACGATAATCTATTAAATAATTTCTTAATATCCCATTTTCAATTAAAAGATTTTTTTGTGTTGGGTTTCCTTCGTCATCAAAATTTAATTTTCCCCAAGAATTTTGAATAGTACCATCATCATAAGCAGTTACAACATCTGAAGCTATTTTTTTATTTATTTTATCACAGAAAGGAGATAATCCTCTAGCAATAGCAGTCGCTTCTAAAGAGTGACCGCAAGCTTCATGAAAAATAACTCCCCCTGAACCACTCTTAATAACTAAAGTCATAGTTTGAGGTTTAATTGTTTCGGCTGTTAATAACATAATTGCTTTTTTAGCTGTTTTTTTAGCTATATCTTCGAAATCTATAAGATCAAAAATTTCTAAACCCATAGAACGACCTCGGTGTTCATTGAATTCTTCCATATTTTTGTTATCTTTAGCGACAGCTGTCATAGAACACATAATATAAGGTCGAAAATCTTTTTGATAAATACCTTTAGAATTAGCAACTAAAATTTTTTGTTCTTTTTCTTCAAAATTAACTATACTTTGAATAATTTTAGAATCATATTCTTTCATAATTCTAGATAATTTCATCATTTTGTTAATTTTATCAGAAATAGTCCAACTATTAAAATTATTTTTTATATTGTTGTTTATTTTTTTAGATTCTCCAAGTGGAATTATTTTTTTAATTTTTTCATCATTATTAACATTTTTTTGTTCTTCTATTAAAGAAACTATATATTTATATTCTATTTTATTAGTATAAATATATATTTCATCCGTTTCTTTTAATAAACGTATTCCTAATCCGAAAATATAATTTGTACTATACTTCACTACTTCTTTATCTATAATTGTTAAGTAATTAGAGATATTATCTTCAAAAAACAATTCAATAAAATCAAAACCTTTATTCAATCCTATTTGTAAAATATCTTGAATTTCATTTTTTGATAACATAGAAATCATTTCCTTTATTTTTTATAATTTTATTTATTTTTATAAATAAATAGTATTTTTTATTTCATTTTAATTTGTAAAACTTTATTATTATAAGAAACATTATTTTGAGATTGAACTTGTTGAGCTAAATTCACAGGAATTTCAAAAACAGTCTTATTATGGAAATGTTTGATATTTCCAATATTTTTACCATAAATATTAAATTTATCTTTTAATAATTTTAAAAGCAATGAAGGATTTATACCATCATTTTTTCCTAAATTAATAATTAACTCTGTCATTGGTTTTTTATTAAATTTATTGTAACTGTTGTTATAATTACCATTTGTTTTATTAAAACCATTCGAAAAACTATTTGATTTAGAATAAGAATTTTTCAAATCATTTCCTTTATAAATTTTTGGTTCTGATATATATTCGTAATTTTTATCTTTTGGAGCTAAATGTTGTAAAAGAGCAGAAATAATTTCTTTAGGTTCTTTGTCTTTTAATAAAATATCAACGAAAGGATTTTCTTTTGTTTCTGTTTTTGAATTTTCTTTTATTAAATTTAAAATTTGTTCTTCAAAAAACTTATTTTTTTCTTGTTGAATTTCTTCTACTGTTGGAATATTTAAACAAGTCATTTTTTCTTTTAAATAATTCATTAGTTTTTTAAATTGGAAAACTTTTCTTAAACCAACAAAAGTATATGCTGAACCTGTTTTCCCAGCTCTGCCTGTTCTACCAATTCTGTGAACATAAACTTCTTCTTCGTGAGGTAAATCATAATTAATAACCATTTTAATATCAGAAATGTCTATACCTCTAGCAGCAACATCGGTAGCAACTAAAATTTTAATATTTTTTTTTCTAAAGTTATTCATGACATATTGTCTTTGATTTTGTTTTAAATCACCATGAATAGCATCTACTAAAAAATCTTTATCTTGTAAATAATTTAAAATTGTATCTACATCTCTTTTAGTATTAGCAAAAATAATTACTGAATCAGGATTTTTTTGATCTAAAAGTCTTACTAAAAGTTTATTTTTATCAAATTCTTTTACAACAAAATAAAATTGTTCAATTGAATTAACAACAATTTGATCTTGTTTAGCTTTTAAAATTTTAGGATTTTTTTGATATTTAAAAGCTATGTCACGAATAGCATTAGGCATTGTAGCTGAAAATAAAATAGTTTGTTTTTCTGCTGGAATTTTAGATAAAATAGTTTCAACAGCTTGTTGAAAACCCATTTTTAACATTTCATCAGCTTCATCTAAAGTTAAGATTTTTACTGATGATAATTCTACTTTTTTTCTTTCTAATAGATCTATTATTCTTCCAGGAGTAGCAATAATAATTTGTGGTTTTTTTTCTAAATCTTGAAATTGTTTTATATAATTCTCTCCACCATAAACAACGATCGCTTTAATTTCAGAATAAAATTTTAGTAATTTTTGAATTTCTAAAAAAACTTGTAAAGCTAATTCTCTAGTAGGACATAATATTAAAGATTGAACTTTTTTTAATTTAGGGTCAATCTTTTCAATAATAGGAATAGCAAAAGAAAAAGTTTTTCCCGTTCCTGTTTGCGATTGAGCTATTATATCGTGCCCTTCTATAATTTCTGGAATAACTAAAGCTTGAATTGGTGTAGGAGTTAGAAAATTTAACTCTGTCAATGCATCTTCAATTGGTTTTAATAAATTTAAATCTTTAAATAAAATACTCATTTCATTTTTTTCCTTGCTAATTATTTAAAATAAAAATATTTATTTTCATTAAAAATATTTAGTAATTAATTTATAATAAAAAAATTATTTTTAAATTTTTTATTCTTTTAATTAATAAAAAGAATAAAAAAAAATAAAATTTTATTAATATTAAATTTTATTATCTAAAATTGAATTTCTGAAAATAATATAAATAAATTTTTTTAGGAAAAATAATATATTTCATTTTAATTTAAAATAAATTTATTCTATATCAACCAATAACAAACTCTACATCGCTATAATCCAAAAATATTAATTTCAGATAACAAAAAAATAATAAATTTACAATTTCTATATTTCTAAGTTAATTAAATATCTTTCATTATATTATACATTAATTTTTTAGCAAAACAAAAATATATAATATTAATTTTGGAAATAAATTCCAACATCCACAATAATAATTTAAAATATATGGATAAATATTGATTTCAAATTTATTTATTTTTTTATTATATAGCAAATTAAAATATTTTCATTTAATAAGAAATTAAAGATATTTATATTGATTTTTTTATTTCATTTATGAAATAAAAAACCTAGTTGATCATAAACTAAGTTTTATAATAATTTTCAAATGTCCTACTTCATTAAAATAGAATCAATTAAAAAGTTATATTTAAATCAAACTATTTATTAAAAAAATAGTTTGATTTATTTTTTTACTTAAATTAAAATTTAACTTCAAAAGAAAATTTAAAAAATGATAAATATTTATAAGATTTAAAATAAATAATTCATTTTTTAATTCAAAAACATTATTTTAAATCAGTTTATTTAATTGAATTATAACTTTAATAAATAAACGCAGTGTTTTACAAAAAAAATTTTTATTTTATATATTAATTTCAAAAATTTTCTCCTTTCTTTTTTTATTCAAATAAAAAAAACAATAAAATTGTTCTTAATTTAACAGTTTAACAAAATGGTATAGTCGAGTATTTTATCTTTTTACTAAAAACAAAAAAAGACTAGTTTGTGTAACTAGTCTTTTCAATATTAAAAATGAATTTATTTACAAAAATTTATAACAGTACAACTTATAATATAAAAAACTAAAATTTTTAACATTTATTATTTTTATTTTTTTTTAATATTTAACCTTAACTTATCTATAAACCATAAAAATAGAATTGCAATAAATATAAGTATAAACCAACGTAGTATATAATTTAATTTTGTTTGTTTTGTTTGTTTTTTTTGTTTTTCGTAATAAAAAATACTGATAATGAAATAATTATGTGAATTCACAGTTTTATTAAAATCTTTTTCTAAAAATGAGAAAATCCCCAACCATTTAAAAAATTTAACATAAAAACACCATAAATCGCTATAAAACTCTAAAATGATATATATTGCTAATAATAATAAAAGAACAAAAAGTAAAATTAATAATTTATTAAAAATTTTATAATAATTAATATTATAATTAGATTTATAAAAAATATTAATCATAAATAAAATAATGACAAGTAATAACAAAAATGTAAAAAAAATCATGAATTTACGTAAAAAATAATTTTTTGTTAAAGGAAAATGTTCACTATATTTGATTGTTTTTGAATGTGATTTACCATCGGGCAAAGTATCTACAAAATCAATATTGTCTAATGTTTTAGCTTTGTTAGGGTCTTTATAAATAATTGTTTTTCCTTTCATAATTTTAAAACCAATATAACAAAATAATCCGATTACCATTAATCCTGATAAAAACGTTGAAATATTGATTATCACACTTATAAAAGTGGATTTATTTTCTATTTTATGACCAAAGGAACCAATAATGAAAATAAAAGTCAAAATCCAAAAAAAAATAATATCTTTGATTAATTTTTTTTTATTCATTTTTTCTCATCCTTTATTTCAAAATTAATAAAAAATGTCTATGAGAAATAAATACTTATATAAAAAATGTTTTTTTAATTTTATTTTTTTAATCTAAATATATATTTTTTTCATTAAATATATATATGATTATTAATTACCATTATATTAGTAATTCAATAAAATGTCAATTTTTTTTAAACAAATAATATAATTTATAAAAAATAACAGTTTTTTAAAAAAATTGTAAATGTTTTTTTAATTCATTTTTAATGAATAATTCTTGTTTTGTATTTTTATCTTAATTTCTGAATTAATTTAAATTTGATTGATAAATGATTAATTCTTTCTCTTGTTATATTTCTGATTTGATAATTTGTTATATAATCATCGTTTTATCGAAACCTAAAATAAATGTTTAGTAATTCTTTTTTAAATGTTTTTTTAAATTATTATGTTACTGTTAATTAACAAATAATTCTTTATTTTTTTAAAATTGAATCTTTATTGCTTTTTTTGAGAAGAACAATATGATTAGTGTTCTCTTATCGATTAATTCTTTTTTAAGTCTTAAATTTAATCTCTTTTTTAAAACTTCTTTTTTTATTTACTTTTTGATAAATAATAACTAATTGAAAAATGGAGTTTAATTTAAGGAATAAAAAATAACTTAGTTTATAATTTAAATTTAATTGTTGTTGATGGAATGGGGAGCAGTTCGAGCGGAGTACAGTGTAAAGATTAAAAAAATAAATCAAAATAACATGATTCAATTTCTGCTACATGTTATCTAAAATTATTCATTTTTAAAACCTCTTTTTACTAAAAACAAAAAAGACTAGTTTTTTAACTAATCTTTTCGGTATTAAAAATGAATTTATCCATATAAATTTATAACAGTGCGCACGCTCCACACCCAAAATTAAATATTAACTTTTAGAAATATTTTTCTTAAAAGAGTAATTTTCGAAATAAAGATCATAAGTTTTAATAACTCTTTTTTTTATAAGAAAAAATACGATAAAATTAGCCATATTAGATATCAAAACAGGAATTAAATTTAATACCCAAATTAACATAAATTGCATTATTCGAGAAGTATCTTTAAACCAATTGAATAATATTTCACAATCTGTTTTTGATATTTCTTTTTTAATGCCTTCATACCAATATAAATATCCACTTAATCCTCTGGATATACTTTGTAATAGAACAATCAAAATAAAACAAATTATTATTTTTTTATAATTATTTTTACGAAGATCCATAAAAATAGCAATAAAAATATAAGCTAAAATAGGAATAAAGGTGCCATAAAAAACTAAAAAAGCAATTGTCATTGGACCTCTATCTGGAATCCATTGTATACTCAGTAAATATTGAGGCAAAGAATATAAACTAATGTCTGTTACTATATATACAAAAATAAAAAACAAAGCATCTCTTAATGAAAAAAATAAACATAAAAAAATTAAAGGAAGATGCCAAAAATTCCAATAATTAGAACGCACAATAGGCATCTTATTGAAATTAGTTTTACTTAAATAAACTGAATTGATTTGAAATAACACTAATGAAACCGAAATTATAAGAGAAGCTAAAATTATTTTTTTTAATTGAATATTTTTTATATTTTTTTTCATAATAAAATTATGCCATCCTTTATAAAATATAAATAACATTTTAATAATAAAAAATAATATTATTTATTATTAAATTAAATCACAATTAATTAAAACACAACTTCAATATTATAATTAAATTAAATTTGAATTCAAATTGAATCATAATCGAATATTAGAAAAATATTATAAAAAAATAGTTATTTGAACTATATTTATCATAATTTATTAATATTTATTAATAATTATTTAATATTTTAATAAAAAATTTATGTTTTTTGATTTATAGGGATATATTAAATAAAATCTTTTTCTAATAAATATTTTTCGGTTATAAAATAAAAAATATTAAATTTCCTTTAAATAAGAGTTAAATTTATTTTGTTTTATCATTTCAATTTCTTTTTGATAAGGAGGAATATTATTGATAAAAGGAGTTTCTAATATTTTAGGTAAATGTGAAAAACGATCATAATAAATAATTTTGATAAGAGCGTCAAAACCTATTTTTCCATAACCTATATTTTCATGTCTATCTTTTCTACTACCTAAATCATTTTTAGAATCATTAATATGAAGAACAGTTAAATATTTTAATCCGATAATGTTATCAAATTCTTCTATTACTTTCTGAAAATTATTTTTAATGTCATAACCTGCATCAAAAACATGACAAGTATCAAAACAAACACCTATTCTATCTTTGTTATCGATTAAATCAATAATTTCTTTTAATTCCTGAAAACAAGAACCTATTTCTGTTCCTTTCCCAGCCATAGTTTCTAAAATTATTTTAATTTTTAAAGAATTTGTATTTCTTAAAATTTGATTAATTCCTATAGCAATTAATAGAATTGCTTCTTTTTTAGTTTGATCAAGATGATTTCCTGGATGTAAAACCATTTGTGGAATTTGTAATTGAGAAAATCTTTTTAATTCTTCTGTTAAAAAAGAAATAGCAAAATTTCTTTTTTCTAAAGAAGGATTAGCTAAATTAATAATATAAGGAGCGTGCCCTACTAAATCATTTAATTCAAAATTTTTTATTTTCATTTCTTTTAATGCTTCTTGTACATAAGTTTGAGATATATTTGTTCTTTGAGTGTTTTGAGGTGCTCCAGTATAAATCATAAAAGTATTAGCACCAAAAGATAAAGCTTGTTTAAAAGAATCTAAGTAAAAAAAAGGTTTTTTAAATGATACATGACTACCTATTTTAATCATTTTTTTCTTGAAAAAATACCTTTCTTTTTATGAATTACAGAATTTGTTTTTGAAATAAATTTTTTCTTTTTCGAAAAAGAAAAATTTTTATTATTAATATTAGTTTTCTTATGAATATTATTTTTCTTATTATTAATATTTTGTGAATTTGTTATTTTTATTTCGCTAAAACCATTCGCAGTTAAAGCTATTTTTTTAAAAACAATATTATAATTTTTTTGAATTTTTGTTAAAGAAACTTGTTCTTTATCATCGTAAAAAAGAACTACTTTACCTTCTTTCCCCATTCGTCCTGTTCTTCCACTACGATGTTGAAAAAATTCTAAATTTTTTGAAGGTAAATTATAGTGAATAACCCACTCAATATCTAAGTCTAAACCTCTAGCGCATAAATCACTAGTCAAAATATATTGATATTTATTGTTTTTAATTTCTGTCATTAAATATTTTCTTTTTTTTACGCTTAAATCAGAAGAAAAATTTAAAATATTAAAATTATAACTCTTTAAATATTCATATATTTTAGATTGTTCTTCTTTTTTAGAAACAAAAATTAAAGCCGAATAAGGATTTAAATTTTTCATGAAATGAACTAAATCATTCAAACGTTTATTAGGAGAACTTTGTAAAAGATAATATGTTAAATTTAATTTTTGTTGAGAATGAACATCTAAAAATAATGATTTTCCGAAATATTTTTGTATAAAAGGATTCATGTTGTTCGTAATTGAAGCAGAAAATAATAAAATTTTAGGTTTCCATTTCGCTAATAAAACATCTAATAAAGCCAATGAACTTTGTTCAAATAAAGTATCCGCTTCGTCTATAACTAAAAAAGAAGATTTAAAAATATTCAGTTTTTTAAAAACAGTAGTATATTCTATTAATTTATTTAAAGTAGTTATAATCAAAGGAGGTTGTTTTTTTTCTAAACTTTTTAAAATTTTTTGTTTATCCATGCCTCCGTAAAAAATTTTTACTTGAGAAGTTCTTTGCTCGATTTCTTTGATCATTTTAAAGACTTGAAAAATTAATTCATTAGTTGGAACAATAATAACTCCTTGAATAATATTTTTATCCCAATCAATTTGGCTTAGAATCGGCAATAAATAAGCATGAGTTTTTCCTGTCCCTGTGGGAGCACTTCCTACTAAATTAAAAGGTTTTGAAAAATTTTCAAATACTTCTTTTTGAATAGGCGTTACTTTTTCAAATTTTAATTGTTTTAATTTTTGTTTAATATAATTTTCCATTCTTATGTCCTTATTATAAAAGTCAACAATTTAAAATATTAGCTTTTAAATATTTTTTATATATAATTAATATATAATTGAAATATTTTTTTAATTCTTTATTAAATAATTAATATAAAAAAATTAAAAAATTAATATAAAAAATTGATATAAAAAAATTGTTTAAAAAAGAGGTTTATTAGTGAAAAAAAAATTAGATTCTCAAAAAGATACAAAAACACAAAAAGAAAAAATTAATCATACGTTAAAAAATACAAAAACAAAAAAAGAAAAAATTAATCATACGTTAAAAAATAAAAAAACAAAAAAAGAAAAAATTAATCATCCGTCTATGAAACAAAATATATCTTGGAAATCAAGAATTTTCTTTTTCTTTTTAATTTTAATTTTAACCTCACCATTTTTACTTATCGCGATAACACTAATAATGAGTAAAAAATAAATTCAAAATAATTAAACGAGCTTTTAAAAAGAGCTCGTTTTTTTACATCTATTTATTTTTGTAAAATGAAAAAATTATTTTTTCGAAGATGAATTATTTTCGATAGCTTTTTGTAAATATTTTTCCACTTGACTCCAATTGATAACATTATAAAAAGCTTCTATATAATCTAAACGGCGGTTTTGATAATTTAAATAATAAGAATGTTCCCATAAATCTAAACCTAATAAAGGATACCCTATATCTAAAACTGTATTTTGATTATGAGTATTAACTATTTTTAAATTATTTTGAAAATCGCAAATCAACCATGTCCAACCGCTTCCAAAAAGACTTATTGCGCTTTTTGAAAAAAGATCTTTGAAAATTTCTAAATTACCAAAATATTTTTTAATTAAATGATTTATTGTAAAAGAAGGATCACAAATCTCATTTAATTTTAAAATATTCCAAAAAAAAGAATGATTAAAATGTCCTCCTCCATTATTTAGAACAATTTGTTGGATATCTACTGGTAAAGAAGATAAATTTTTTAATAAAAATTCTAAATCTTTATTACTTATTTGGTTTTTTTGTAAAGCTGCATTAAGATTATTAACATAAGCTTGGTGATGTTTAGTATGATGAATTTCCATTGTTTTTGAATCTATAAAAGGTTCTAGAGAATCATATGCATATTTTAATTGTGGTAATTTAAATAAATTGTCTGTCATTAATTTAAGACCATTTCCTTTCGCAATTATAAATTTAATTATTTTTTAATAAAAAAAATTAAATCGAATTTTTAATCGTAACATGTTTATTATATAATAAATAATATATAAAAGAATAATTGTATTATTAAAAAAAATTTAGAACTTTTGGGAAATTTCTAAAATTTCTTTATCTCTTAAAATTTTTGTAAATGAAATATCTGAAAAAATTATATCTTTCCAATTATTTATTTCTTTATTTAATAAAAATACAATAGCATTAAAAAAACAATATCCATCTCCTTCTGTATCTTTAGAAGAATTTATAAAAAAATGAGTTTGATTTTTATCATTTTTAATTTTTAATATTAAAGATGACATGTTTGAATTAGACTGATTTATAGAAACATAATAATCATGATCATTCACATATAATTCTATTTTTTTATTCAATTTTTCTCCTAAAAAATCAATAGTTCCAAATATTAAAGGAGTGGATGCTGTATTTAAATTACCATTCAAAATTTGTTTTATAAATATTTCTTTATCAGCTTCCCATATAATTTTATATTTTTCTATATTATTTTGTAAACCTATAAGAAATTGGTTTAATCCTAAATAAGCTAAAGCTTTGGAATAATTATTTTGAAATTTGGATAGTAATTCTTTCGGAGTTAAAAAAACATTTTTTTGTTCATATTCATGATTAATAATTTCTTTTCTGTTTTGTTTTTCTTTTTCAATTTGTTTCGCAAAAATAAAAAAAATAACAATAAAAATAGGAATAATAAAAAAATAAAAAATATTTTTGATTTTCAATATTAAAACCTTCTTTTTATTATTTTAAATTTATTTCAAGAATTATTTTTAAAAATAGAGAAAAAATATTTAATAAATATTTTTTTTATTTATAACTATATATATTATTAACTATTTATACTAAATTTAGTATTTAAAATTTTATAAAATTATTTTATTGTATAATTTAAAAAAATATTTTTCTAAAATTTTAACGAAAAAAAATCATAAAAATAAAATTACATTTTTTTAAACGATTAAAATATTTTTATTTTTGTAAATATAATTTGAAAATATATTTAAAAATATATTATAATTAAAGTGTAGTTATAAAGCGAGATTTTTTCATTTTATTTTTAAATTTTTCTAAATATTATAAATATATTAAACTATTTTATAAATTTATTTTTTGAATATTTAATGTTAAAAAAATAAATTTTTATTAATTTTGAATTCAATTCTTATTTTAATATATATTTTTTTAATCAATTTATTTTTCAAGCTATTTATAAATAAAATGTTTTTATCAAAATTAAAATTAATAAATTTTATTTTAGTTAATTTTAATTATTTTTAGAATAAATAAAATCAAATATAATCACTTTAATTTCTCTGTTTTTCTTTATTTTAAAATAGATTAAGGAAATTATTATAATGTTAAAAATATTTAAAAAAAATTTCGGAAAATTTTTGATTATTCTTATTACTTGTTTTATTTCAATAATTCCTATTTCAACCTTTTTATTCGAAAGAGATTATAAACATGACGAAAAAAAAATTGTTGTTATCGCGACAACTACCATTTTAGATGATGCGATAAGACATTTGATAGGTACAGTAGATATAGAAGAAAATGATGAAAATGATAAATACCAAAAAATAGAAAGTATTATTTGCAAGGATCCTTTAATGGGAGTAGGAATAGATCCACATAATTATAAAACTAAATTATCAGATCGCAGAAAAATTCAAAAAGCTGATTTAGTAGTTGTTAACGGTTTACATTTAGAAGCTAAAATGGTCGAAGCTTTTAAACTTTTAAAAAAAGATACATTATTCCCGATTGGTGATAATTTAAAAAAAGAAGATATATTAAAAGAAGAAAATTCTAAAGATTGCGATCCGCATATTTGGTTTGATATTGAGTTATGGGAGGAAGTAGTTTATGAATTGAAAAATAGATTAGACAAAATAATACCTGAAGAAAAAAATAAAAAAAAATTACAACACAATTATAATTTATTTATAAAATCATTAGAAGATTTAAAAAGATATATTATTGAACGAACAAAACATTTAAAAAAATTAAAAGAACAAAATAATAATAAATTAATTTTAGTAACAGCTCATGATGCTTTTTCTTATTGGCAAAAATTTTCTAAAAAAAATAATTGTGAATTTGAATTAAATTCTATACAAGGGATTTCAACGCAAACAGAAGCGAATATGAAAGAGATAATAGAATTGGCGGAAAAATTAGCTAATAATGATGTTAAAGCTATTTTTAAAGAAAGTTCAATGCCAAAAGATTCCTTACAAAGTTTAAAAGAAGAAGTTGATAAATCTAGAAAAAAAAGAGGTTTGAGTCCTATCTCGATTCCTGAAAATGCAGAATTATATTCTGATTCTTTAGGAAAAGATGGAAAAGAAGAATTAAATGGACATTATTATAAACACTCTACTTATGTAGGTGCTTTTTTAAATAATATGAGAATTATAGAGAAATATTTATAATGAAAAAAAAAATATCAATTAAAATTAGAGATTTAACTGTTGCTTATAATTTGAAACCTGTTTTATGGGATATAGATATCGATATTTATAAAAGTTCTTTGACAGCTATTTTAGGTCCTAATGGAGCTGGAAAATCTACTTTAATTAAGACTTTGATAGAATTAATTCCTAAAATCTCAGGAGAAGTTTTATTTAATAACGAAAAATATAAAAATATAAGAAAAAAAATATCTTATGTACCACAAAGAAATTCTGTAGATTGGGATTTTCCTACTACTGTTTTTGATGTTGTTTTGATGGGTAGATATGGGCATTTAGGATGGTTTAAAAGACCTACTCTTTATGATAAAAAAATAGTTTTAGATTCTTTAGAAAAAGTAGGAATAACAGAACTTAAAGATCGCCAAATTTCAGAACTTTCTGGTGGCCAACAACAAAGAATTTTTTTAGCTAGAGCTTTAGCTCAAGAAGGTGATATTTATTTAATGGATGAACCTTTTCAAGGAGTCGATATTCAAACAGAAAAAAAAATTATAACTGTTTTGAAAGAATTACAAAAACAACAAAAAACTATTGTTGTAGTTCATCATGATTTAGAAACTGTTAAACAATATTTTGATCATGTTATTTTATTGAATATTCAAAAAATAGCTAGTGGCGAAACTGATAAAATATTTAATTCAGAAAATATAAAAAAAACTTATAAAAATTATCAACTAAATCAAAAAAACTAAATAAAAAAAATCCAAAAAAATAATATTTTTTTAAAGGAGCTAAAATTAAATGAATATTGATGATTTAAAATCGTTTTTTTCTTTATTAAATACTTATACTACTTTTAAAATTTTTATAGGTTCTTTTTTATTAGGAATAACATCTGGTATATTAGGTATTTTTATTAATTTGAAAAAAAAATCCTTAATAGGGGATACTATTTCACATACTGTTCTTCCAGGGATTGCTCTTTCTTATATCTATTTTCGGGAAACTAGTGAATGGGTTATTTGGATAGGTGCTTTTGGGGCTTCTTTAGTATCTTTATTTTTGATGGAAGTTATCAAAAGATATTCTAAAATTAAATCAGATACTATTTTATCTTTAATTCTAGCTTCTTTTTTTGGTTTAGGAAATGTTTTGATAGCTTATGCACAAAAAGGAACTAATGATTGTTCTATTGCTGTTTTGGAAAAATTTATTTTAGGTCAAATCGCTTTAATCTCACAAGCACATGTTATAATGGTTGGAATTATAACTTGTTTAACTATTTTAACTATCATCTTTTTATGGAAAGAATTAAAAATTTTTACTTTTGATGAATCTTTTTCTCAAATTATAGGGTTTAATAATATTATTTTAAAATTAATTTTAAATACTTTGCTGATAGGCTTAATTATAATTAGTTTAAAAATAACAGGAATTATTTTGACTAGTGCTTTTTTAATTATGCCAGGAGTAATAGCGCGTTATATAAGTGATAGATTATTAACAAACATCATAATTGTTTCTATAATTTCTTTTTTATCTAGTTTTATCGGAATAATCATTAGTCTGAATATACTGAATATGCCAACAGGACCTATTATTATAGTTGTAAATACTCTTTTTATTTTGTTAACTTGTTTATTCTCTCCTAAATATGGAATTTTGAAAAAATTTTGGAAACAAAAAAAATATCAAAACAAAATTAAAAAATTTAGAAAATTAATACATTTTTATCATAACGAAGAATACGATGAATTTCAAAAAAAAGATTTTTTTTTATTCGAGGAGAAATATTTAACACAAGAATCTAGAAAAATTAAAATTACTACCAAAGGAATTAATTTAGTGGAAAATTTAATAAACGGTGAAATTTGATTATGTATTTTATGAATAATTTTATGGATAAAATTGTAAATTCTTTTGAAATAGATATTTTTTTAATTTTAGTTTTTTGTTCTTTATCTTTAGCTAATTTAGGTGTTTTTTTGGTTTTAAAGAAAGTTTCTATGGTTATAGACGCTATTAGCCATAGTGTTTTGTTAGGAATTGTCATTGCTTATTTAATAGTAAAAGATTTGAACTCCCCTTTTTTAATTATTGGAGCAACTTTAATAGGTATTTTAACTTTTTATTTAATAGAATTAATAAGTAAAAATAGTAAAATCTCAAAAGATTCAGCTATCGGAATTATTTTTACTTTTTTCTTTTCTTTAGCCATCATTATTATTAGTATATATATTAGAGATATTCATATAGATACTGACGCTGCTCTTTTAGGGCATATCGAATTAGCTCATATTTCACAATTATATAAAATAATTCCTATTTTAATCTTGAATTTATGTTTTGTTATTATTTTTTATAAAGAATTAAAAATTTTTATTTTTGATCCTTCTTTGGCTAATATTTTAGGATTTTCTTCTCTTTTCATTAATTATGCTTTAATGACTTTAACATCTTTGACAGCTGTTATTTCTTTTGATGTAGTCGGAACAATAATGGCTATTGTTTGTATGATAGGACCTGCTGCTACAGCTATATTGTTAACTAAAAGATTATCAATAGCTTGGGGATTATCTTTATGGATATCTTTTATAAGTACTAGTTTAGGTTATTATTTAGGCATTTATTTTGATCTTCCTGTTTCTGGATTAATTTCAGTAGTTATTTTATTCATTTTTTTAATTGTTTTATATTTTGAACCAAAAAACGGAATTATAGCTAAAATTGTTAAAAATTATTTGTATAAAAAATCTTTTATGATAATTATTTTATTAATGCATTTAGAAAATCATTTTCAACAAAATGAAAAAAATTATATAAATGATGTAAAAAAAGATTTAAAATGGTCTTCGGAACGTTACAAAAAATGTTTAAAGAAAGCGATAAAACTAGGTTATATCATAAATAAAAATTCAGAATTAATTATTACTGATTTCGGAAGAAAATATTTATATAAAAAAAATCAAAAATTTGGATTAATTCATATTAATTAAAATTTTATAAGTTATTTTATAAAAAAG
>NZ_JAHRHX020000036.1:0-5866 GCF_020312115.2 Candidatus Phytoplasma sp. AldY-WA1 | reverse complement strand
CACTATCAAAATGGATTACAAAGGCCCTAAATATTTATTAGAAGAAGACAAAGATTTTTATGTTAATGAAGTTAAATGTCCTTTACAACGAGATACAATAGCAATGTTGTTAAATGGCGACAAAACAACTACTTATTACCTTCACTTTAATCCAAAAAAACAATATATTACTCTTTATACAGAAAAAATGAATATCAAAGAAAAAAAATAAAATTAGAAAGGACATATGAATATGGCTTTTAAACCAATCAAAAAAAACAATCAAACAAAAAAAATTCTTGCTAAACCGAAACAAAATAAAGGTGTTTATACAAAAAAAGATACTCCTTTTGAAAACAAAATTATTTTAGAAAATAATACTGTTGAAAAACAAACTTGGGGACAAATTGCTAAGAAAATAATAACTTATCTTTTACCATTAATTATTTTATTCTTTCTATCTTGGTTAATGTTTTATAAAATTGTTCCTCAAATAGGAGGGGCTATTAATCAAGCTTGCGGTAAAGCTGCTTTATATACCAAAGATACAGCTCACGATATCAAAAATTGTTTCTACAATCGTTTTAAAGAATGGAATTGTCCTGAATGGTTAGCGAAAACAGGTAGTATCCTCACTCCTATTTTAATTGGTATAGCTATAGCTGTTGCTTGTTTGTTTATTCCAATCATTGGTCCTGCTTTAGGTGCTATAGTTCTTGCAGGGACACTTATTATGGGTAGTTTAATGCTTTTTAGTGATGAAACTGTTCCACCAAATCAACCTCCTAAAGAGGATGTCTTAGTCATAGAACATAACGAAGACAAAATAAAAGAAAAAGAGAAACAAATTGATTCAACAAAAAAGTTGAATCAAAATTAACGAAAGGAGAACCAATTTATAAACAAAGCCCAGAAAATCAAAATTTAACAGAAGAAGAAACCTTAAAAAATAAAAAATTATTAGAAGAACAAAAATTTTTAGAAATTAATCTTCAAGTTCAAGAATTAGAAATGATGAACTTAAAACAAGAAAAAGAAAATTACAAAACATACAAGCAAAAGAAGCATTAATTAAGAATAAACCAGAAAATTTAACAGAAGAAATAACAAATTAAAATAATTTAAATTCTCAAGAAACTACAATTGTAAATAGACCAAAAATTCAGGAAACAAAACAAATCAAATTAACTAATCAAACAAGAAAAAGAAAATTTAGAAGCCTACAAAAGAAATTAATGTAAAGAATTGTTAAAAAAAAAATTAGAAATCAAAATATACTTGAAACAAAAACACTTTAACAGAAGAATTAAAACTTTAAGCAACAAATGAAAATAAAACAATTTAATTCTCACAACAAAAATAAAGACAAAACAATCCAAGAATTAACTAATCAATTACAAGAGCAAAGAAATAATCTACAAAAGAAATTTTAGAAGAATTTATTAGAAAAACTTTAACAGAAGAAATAACACAAATTAAAACTAATTTAAATTCTCAAGAAACTACAATTGCAAATAAAGACCAAGAAATTAAAGGCAAACAAGAACAAATCCAAGAATTAACTAATCAATTAAAATTGAAAGAAGAAAATTTAGAAGCTCTACAAAAAGAAATTCATGTTAAAGAAGAATTGTTAAAAAACAAAGAAAAAGAATTAATAGAAACTAAAAAAAATATATCTTCGGAAACAAAAAACACTTTAACAGAAGAAATTGAAACTTTAAAAACAGATATTAACCAAAAACAAATTCATTTCGATAAACAATTATTGTTAAAAAACGAACGTATCTCAAATTTAGAAGAAAATAATAACCAATTACAAAAAGAATTGAATATTAAAAAAGAAGAAACTCAAAATTTAAGAGATCAACATGAAAAAACTTTAATAGAAATTAAAAAACAAATCGAATATTATCAAACTCAAGTAGCTGAATTAGAAAAAGAAGCAGAAGAATTAAAACAAAAAATAAAAGCTAACAATGAAAAAACCGAGCAATCAAAAATTTATTTAACCAATAAACAAGAACAATTAAATAAATTCAATTTAGAATTAGGTAAATTACAAACACAAAAAACTTCTTTAGAACAAGAAATTAATACTTTAAATAAAACTTATCAATATTGGTTAGCTCAATGTGAAATTAAAAAAGATAAAAGAACATTATATGTATCTGATAATTTACCAAAGGAAACAATTGAAGAAAAATATAAGAATCGCAACGAACAAAAATATACTGATAACACAATATATTACGCTCCTGAACCATTTCAAGTAGAATTGAAACCGTATTTTAAAAACGTTATTATCAATCCAGAAGCTGTTGCAAATGAAAATAAACAAATATTTAAAGCTGAAAAAACCAAAATTAATGGAACAGATGTTTATTATATAAAAATTTTTCTATTTTTGAATAATGGCGAAATAATACAAAGGTCTTTAAGTTATGAAGATATCAAAAGTTGTTTTAACAATAAATATTTTCAAATAGAAAAAATAGAAATGAAATTTAGTCATGACGTTAGTTTAACTCCTCCTTCAAAAATATTAAATGAGGAAAATATGCTTTATTTAAAGGATAAAATGAACGAAATACTAGATATTTCAAATCAAACAACAAAATTAGAACAAGAATTAAATCAAACTCAACAAGAAATGAAAGATTTAATCGAACAAACTACTCCTGATGAAACTTTAGAAATAGAAGTTCAAAAAAAAGAAAAACATATCAAAGATTTAAAAAAAGAAATGGATGAATTAACTCTTAAAGAAAAAGGTTTTCAAACAGAAATTCAAACTTTAACAAAAGAAAATGAAAATTTAAAAGCTAAATATGATAATGATTTAAAAAACGTAATAATTGAATTAAAATCAACTAAAACAATAAACGCTCAACTAGAAGCAGAGATAGCTCAAATACAAGAAGAATTAAAAAAAACTAATCAAACTAATAATAATTTAATTAAAACGTTAAATGATAAACAAGAAAAAATTAAAGAATTACAAACAAAAATCACAACTTTAGAAGAAAACGAAAAAAAATTAAAAGATATTATTAAAACAAAAGATGAAGAAATAGCTAAATTAGAAAAAACAGTTAAAGAACAAGCCACAGAAATAAACCGTTTAAATGCTGAAATTGAAAGACAAATTGAATTATATATAGAACAAGGTAAACATATTCAAAATTTAGAAGGAACAATTAAAGGACTAGAAGAAGCTAATCAAACTTTAAGCAGTGATAATCAAGAGTTATTATTAAAAATTAAGGAATTAAGACAACAATTAGAAGATGAAAAGAAAGCTCATAAGAATACTAGGGATAGATTAAATGACAAAATAAAAGAATTAACAAAAAACACACAAGACTTACAAACAGAGATACATACATTACAAGCTCAGCAAAAAATATGGAACCAAAATAAGTATATAAATGCAGGAGCGAAAATAGGTGATGCTATGGATAATACTATAAATAATGTTATTGGTGATGCTCTGGGTGGTTTTCCAATTGATGGTATTGGAAAAACAGTAGGAACAGCTGCAGGATTAATAGTAGAAAACACTAACAGCCATTGGAATCAAATAAAAAAATGGTGGAATTATTAAAAATAATTATGATAAAATAGAAAATATTATGTCATCTTAATAATTAATTTTCAAAAAGGAGAATTTTATTATGTTTTCAACTATTAAAATTATTATTTTAGTAGTTTTAATTCTTTTATTATTTATTTTAGAACCTTATTTGATTATTCTTCGAGAAAAAAAATTAAATCAAAATCGAATTCAAAAAATTAGTCCTAAAGGAAAAATTATTTCTCATTTTTCTCGTTTATTTATTGTTATTATTGTTATATCATTTATTGCACTTTTAATGCATTTGTTTAATAATCCAGAAGTTAAAGAAAGTCGACCTGTTCCCGCTCCTCAAATAGAAACAAAATATGAATATTATTATAAAAAAGGAGAATATTATGGTACTAAATATCTTTTAACTGAAAAAGATAAACCTTATCGCAACGAAAAAGGAAAATGGATGTTGTATAATGTTGGAGAAATATCAGAACCATTAATTGAAAAAACATATACATTTTTCGGTTTCAATGGTTTCGATCAATGTCAATACAAAGATAAAATTCCTAAAGATTTAGCTCCTTTTATTAAAGAACCTTTTAATAATTGGTGTATTGAAAGAACAGATTATTTTATGTCTTCATTTTTTCATATAGATGTTTTGAGTAATAACTATAGCGGACCTGTATTTTCTGTATTTAATGATAGTTTTGTCAAAGAGAACCAAACTATCAAAATGGATTACACAGGCCCTAAAGATTTATTAGAACAAGACAAAGATTTTTATGTTAATGAAGTTAAATGTCCTTTACAAGAAAACACAACACGAAAAGACATAATAACAACTACTTATTACCTTCACTTTAATCCAAAAAAACAATATATTACTCTTTATAATGAAAAATTGAATATCAAAGACAAATAAAAAAATAATTTACTACAAAAAGAGAGATGAAAAAACAACTTTTAATCAAAAAATCTTTTATAATATAAAAAAAGATTTTCCAAAATATTAAAATCAACCTTAAAACAGTTTATTTTTAAAAAAAGAGAGTATTTTAAATATGAATAATGATAATATTAATGATAAACAACAAAATAATTTTTTTATTTATTTTTTTATCATTTTAGCATTATTATTTATTTTTTTGATAATTATTAGTAGAGATTATAAGCCTCGTTTAAAAGTTGAAGAACTTAAAACTAATAAAATAATTAAAAAATATAATGATGATGTAAAAGAAGAAAATAAAGATTTAAAAACTGATTTATCTGAAGTATTTACAGAACTAAAATCAGTTGAACCTGTTGAACCTGTTAAATCTGTTATACCTGATAAACCTGTTATACCAGAGATACCAGTGCCACCAGTAAAACCAGAGATACCAGTAAAACCAGTTAAACCTGTTGAACCTGAACCAATTAGATGTCCTGGACCAGTTAAACCTGTTATACCAGAGATACCAGTGCCACCAGTTAAACCAGATATACCATGGTGTCCTGGACCTATTAATTTAGGACCTGATAAACCAGATCCAAAACCTATTCCATCACCACCACCTAAACCAGTTAAAGAAGAATTTAATTTTTTCTTTAAACCTTATTTAACTTATAAAGATAAAGAAGATAATACAATTAGAGAATATAATTTTTTCCCTGGTATGAAACCCACTGGTAAAGACCATAAAGGTAGATTAAATTATTTTTCATTTCCAGAATTTATAGAAAATTGTAAAAAAAATAATTTTAATACATTTCCAGTTATTACAGGTGAAGGTTCAGAAAATATATATAATGAAGAATATGAAAATGGAGATTTAAAAAAAAGAAACGGTTTTAAAGTTTCAAAAGCTAATTTTAATTTAATTTTAACTAATAGACCAGATGATACTCCTTTTAAAATGACACAATCAACAAATGGTTTTATAAATGGAGAACGTGGTTTAGATAATGGTTTTGTAAATGAATCAATTTGTTTTTTAAATTATATAACTTTTTTAGATTTTTTAAATGAAGCTAAAAAAAATCCTAATGAATTTGATAAATATACTCATATGCGTTTTGTAACAAAAAATTTAGAAGCTGAATTTGATTTTTGTTATTTTTGGTTAAATAATCGTAATGATTTTCATGATTATGATTTTCATGATTATGATGTTGGGAATTCAAATAAATTAACAAATTCAAAAAATGATTATAAAACAATTTTGAAAGATATATATATTATTTATTTGAGAACCCTAAATAAAGAAGAATTTTTAAATAAATTTAACAAATTTAATGATAATCATGGAACCTTTTTTAGAACTTTAG
>NZ_JAHRHX020000035.1:0-5898 GCF_020312115.2 Candidatus Phytoplasma sp. AldY-WA1 | reverse complement strand
GAAGTTATTATACTAAAATTGCTTAATCATCATAATAAATATATTATTAAAAAAACTTATGATAAATAAAGGAAAATAAAAAAGTGAATGAAAGATTGACTGAAGAAATTACTAGAGATTTAATTAATAAATCTCTTAATAAAGAAAAAGTTTATGTTGATGAACAAATTAGTAGTAACAAATTAATTCAAAAAATATTAGGAAATGTTAGACCTGATTTTATTATTGATTTTAAAAATAACACTGACAATATTATTATTGTTATTGAATGCAAGGCCGATTCTAAAAAACAAACACAAGCTTTAAAAGTTGCAGAAGAAAAATATGCTTTTAAATTAAAAGAATCATTTAATGTTTTTTATTATGGTATATCAGGACAAAATCCTCAAAGAATTTTAATTGAAGGTCGTTTGTGGATTAAAAATCATCAAAGGCCATTCCCTAAGATATATACTAAATTATTAACATATCAAAATATTAAAAAATTGATATCTGAATTAACTAATATTAAAGTTGACAATAATTTAAAATGTATTAAATCGTTTAATGATAAATTACATCAAATGTCAATCCCTGAATCAGAAAGACCAGTTTTAATTGGTTGTTTTTTGATAGCACTTTCAGAACGAAGTATTAATTTGGAAAATTATAATGGTAATAATAAAGGTTTAAAAAAACATATTATTAATTGCGCTGAAATTAATTTATATTCAAAACTTGATTTAAATAAAGTTAAAACTATTTGTTCTTATTATGATAGATTGCTTTCTAATAATGTTTGGATATCCGAAGAAGAAGTAGATAGTTATGGAAGTAGACAAAAAAATACTAATTTAAATTATTTTTTGAAAGAATTAAATGAGAAAATTATGCCTTTGATAAATAATAACAATTGGGATATTATGGGTGAATTTTATCGTGAATTTATTAAATATGCCACCGAAGATAAGAAAACTGGATTAGTTTTGACTCCAACTCATATTACTGATTTTTTTTGTGAATTAATTGATATTCAAAAAACGGATATCGTTTTAGATCCGTGTTGTGGCACAGGTGGGTTTTTAATTGCAGCTATGAAATATATGTGTCAAAATTCCCAAACCGAAGAAGAAATAAACAAAATTAAAACAAAACAATTAATAGGAATTGAAAAAAGAAAT
This sequence comes from Candidatus Phytoplasma sp. AldY-WA1, assembly GCF_020312115.2. NCBI lineage: Bacteria > Bacillati > Mycoplasmatota > Mollicutes > Acholeplasmatales > Acholeplasmataceae > Candidatus Phytoplasma > Candidatus Phytoplasma sp. AldY-WA1. The sequence goes on along the minus strand of NZ_JAHRHX020000035.1, from coordinate 4,738 downwards.
GATATGTGGTTACACGCAACTGTTAATATGATGATGCACGGTGATGGCCATACTAATATTTATCACGGAAATTGTTTTGCATATAAAACTGAGGATTTTAACAATTACAGACCAACTGTAGCTTTTTTAAATCCTCCTTATAATGAAGCATCCGAACAATTAAGATTTATCCTAAAATCTTTAGAACTTATAACTCCTAAAGGAAAAGTGGTCGCCATCGTACAAGCTTCTGCTACTGGTAATTCTAAAGCTGTCAATAATGTTAAAAAAGAAATTTTAAAAAATCACACTTTATTAGCAAGTTTTTCTTGTCCAAAGGAACTTTTTCATGGAATAGCAGGAGTGATTACTAATATTTTAATTTTTAAATCAGGTATTCCACATAACAAAACAAATGCTACTTTTTTAGGATGGTTTAAAGATGATGGTTTTATTAAACAAAAGACAAAAAGAATAAAAAAAGGAACAGAATGGGAAAAAATAAAAAAAAAATGGATTGAAACATATAACAATAAAAAAGAAATCAAAGAAGATAATATAGAAAGTAAAATGCAAATCCTAGATTTTAATGATGAATGGTGTATAGAAGCATATTTAAAACCTGATTTACCCTCTCAAAAAGATTTTATGTTGACTTTTAAAGAATATATTTTACACGAATTGGAGGTAATGTTAGATGATGAAATTAACAGAGATTTTTGATATATTCTCAGGACATAAATTACATGCTAATAAAGTTATTGAAGATTTTAAAGGTATTAATTTAATTAGTAGAAAAGGTTCTAATTATGGAATAATCAAAAAAATTAAACCTATTTCAAATTTAAAAACTTTTGATGCAGGTTTATTAACTTTTGCTCCCGATGGAACTGTTTGTTCTACCTTTTTACAAACACAACCTTTTTATGCCACTGAACATGTTAAAATTTTAAAACCTAAACCTGAATTTAAATTATCTTCGAATGATTTATTATACTATGCTTCCTGTTTACGATTGTATGCTTCTTTATTTCATTTTAATAGATCTGCTATAACAAAGTTTGCTAATTTTAAATTACCTTCACTTCAAGAAATACCATTATGGATAAATAAACTAGGTAATTTCTATATGAATAAATTTAAAGAGAAAATACCCCTATTAAATAAAAATATTTTTAATAATAAAATGATAAATATTAATTCTAGATTAATGAAAAATTTTTTATATAAAGATATTTTTAATATTGTTAGAGGACAAGAAATCAAAAAAAAAATAGGTTCCGTGCCTTATATTTCTGCTACTAGTAAAAATAATGGCGTTTCGGGTTATACTCAAATTGCTTCTTTTCCAGGAAATCAAATTACTTTAAGTAATGATGGTTCCATTGGAGAAGCTTTTTATCAAAATAAACCTTTTTCTGCTAGTTCAAATGTTTTTATTTTAACTCTTAAAAATCAAAATTTAACTCTAGAAATAGCTCTTTTTTTGTGTACTTTAATTAAAAAACAAAGAGTTTATTTTCATTATGGGCGTAAATGGAATCAAGAATTAATGTCTAAAATGACAATTCCATTACCTCATAAAAATGGTCATCCTGATTGGGATCAAATACAAAAATTATTTATTAAAATAGAATAGATAAAAAAACAAAAACTTAAAATTTGTTTTTTTTAATAATTGTAATTGTTAATTTATTATATAAGAAAATAAAATACTAAATTTTAATTTTTATTTTCAAGAACTTAAAATTTGTTTTTTTTATGTAATAAATTTAATTGTTAATTCATCTATTATAAAAAAATTATTATCAATATAAGATAAAATGAAAAAATAAATAATAAAATTTTTTAAATTAAAATATAAAATAAAAATAATTATAACTATTTCTACTATTTTTATTTATTTATCCGCTACTATTTCATCTATTTTCGTTTTAGAAAACTTCTTTGTTAAATAAAGAAGAGACAAAATTCGATTAGCGATAAATTCCCTATTTTTATATTAAATAAAACTGTTGTTAATAACGAAGATAAATTTCTTTTATCATATAATATTACTAATTTTAATAAAAAAATATGAATATTTAATTAATATTGAACATGAAGTAAAAATTAAACCAAAAAGAATAGATATTTTAGTTTCTTTATTTTTAAAATTAACATCTTTTTATGATACTACTAAATTTACTTTTATTGAACCGAAAACATATTTTAATCTAGGTATTCAAATATTTAATGATAAATCTATGGTTTGATTATACTAATTCTAAAATACTTATATTTTTTATTATGATTAATGGTGAAAAAAATTTGTATGTTAAGGTTAACATTAAACAAAATACAAGTATTGCTAAAGAAAATGTCATTGCCAACACAATACCTGAATTAGAATTAGTTTGTGATTATGAAGTAGTTGATTCACAAGGTAAATCTTTATAATGAATAATCTAAGATTAAAAATTTTTTGGTCTTTTTTATTTAAAAATATTAACAATTAAAAATTCAAATAGAAAGGAATAAATAAATTCGAAACCAAACTAAAAACAAATATCGTAATACAAATACTAAAACTTTGGAAAGATATTTAATTAATGAACACCTCGCACTGTTAAAACTTGAAATTAATCTTTTAAATTTTTATTATTTAAATTTTTTATTTTTTTTCATAAAATATTATTTAAAAACACATATAAATTGTTTTTTTTTTTTTTTAAATAAAATTAAATTCGTTAAGTAATAAAAAAAATTAAACTTATTATTTCGGAAAGTTAAAAATTTTTTTAACTTAAACTTAAATTTAAAAAGATATCGGATAAACATAAATGAAAGAAATTTTAAATAAAAAAACAATAAATTTAAAAAATTTATTATTTTTATCTATTTTAATGATTTTAATTTTTTCATTTATTAAAGTCAGTGACAATTTAGTTAAAAAACAATTAAGACAATTAGCAAAAAAAGCTTTTGATCAGTCAACTATAGAAGAAAAAAACAAAGAAAAATATGTAAAAGCATTAACAGAATCAAGAAAAATATTAGAAGAATGCGAAAATATAGATGCACAATTATTAGCAGAATTTAATAACATAAATATAGATTTTGGTAACAAAGTGGATGAAATAAACATAAAATATTTTGAAACAATTAGACATAGAGGAAATATACTTAAATATACTTCCAAACTAGAACCAGAACAAATAGAAAAATGTAGACAAATAGTGTCCGAGATTTGGTTAGAAGAAAAAACAGAAGAATATATAACAACATTAACAAATGAAGAAGCAAAATATGTAAAAATAATAATAGAAATGGGAATGGAATACTCAGAAATTTACCAAACATTTGTTAGTAATTGTACAATAGATTTAAATAATTTAAAAGAAAGAATAAAATCTACAAAAACAGCAAAAAATCCAAAAACAAAAATTACGCAAGCAATGACAGAATATAAAAAAACATTAGAAGAAAAATTCAAAGAATTTAAAAGAAATATAGAAAAAAATAGAGCAAAATTATATAAAACAGATGAACCATTTTATAAAAAAATATGGTTCTGGGTAATATTAACAACATTAACAATATTAACAATTGGATTTTTTATTTACAAAAAAAATAAAAAATCTAAAATAAAAAAGACTTAAAGTTTTTATTTTTTTAAATTTTTAATTTTTAAAAACATATTAAAAAATAAAATTTATTATTAAAAAAATTAAAAACAACAAAAATTTAAACCAAATCATTTAAAAAAATAAACAGTTTGGATTTTATTTTATCTAAAAATAATCAAATTAAATAAAAAAACAAAATATTATTTAATATAATTTTAAAAAAAAACAAGTTTAATTTTCAGTAAAATTAATTTACTAAGAATAAACTTGTTTTTAATTAATTTTTATTATTTTATATTATTAATTTATAATAATTAAAATAATAAAAAAGAATAATAAAAGATTCATTTATTATTTTATAAATAAAAATTTTATAAATAAAATAAAAATTTATTGTTTTTACCTGCTTTATAATTTTAAAATTAAAAATATACAATTTTACTATTTTAGATTATAATAATAAATAAATTTGAAAGCAATAAAAATAGTTGTTAAAGATGAATTAAAAATATTTACAATTTTTATCGTACGGTGTTGTGTGGGGTCAATTTGTAAAATAAGGAGCGATCCTGAAATGCATTTTGATCTATCGCGATAACTATAGTTCCGACGGCAAAACTATTAAAACCGTCAACGAATTAAACGACAACGGTCGAGTAATTAAACGAACATTCTATCGTCCTGACGGAACCATTAAAAAAATCACAGAATATAATTACGATGGAATAAAAAAAAATAATATAAAAAACCAACAAGACTTAAATTAATAACTTGACAAATTAATTATTTATTATATAATTATTATATAAATTATTATTTCATCTTGGTTTTACTGTCGGGTTGATAATAATTTAAACATATTTTGTTTTTCAAATTTTAAAATATAATTTGGTAAAAAAAAGACTGTGCGTCAACACAGTCTTTTTTATTTACTATTTACCATAAAATAATTATAGTAATTTTAAAAATATTTATATAAAACAGCATATTTTGTTTTCCTTTCATACAATTTGGTAATAACTATATTTATAATAAAATTATAATTATAAGTTATCTTTATTATTATAAAAAACCAAACTTTTAAAATCAAATTATACAATTAACAAATTAATAAGGTCTCTTTGGCGCCCACAAAAAAAGACTTGTCCTGA
>NZ_JAHRHX020000079.1:0-2268 GCF_020312115.2 Candidatus Phytoplasma sp. AldY-WA1 | reverse complement strand
AGTTTTTTATGATAATATTTAGTTGTAGATATAAAATATGGTTTTTTATTTTTTAATGATGTTGATGTTCGTAAAAGGAATGAACTTGGTGGTAATTAAGTTTTGCAAAAAATTGTTAGCTGAGTTGGAAAATAAGTTAACTACTTGATTAATACCTTGGATTTTTCCTTGTTCGATTTTATTATTTAATCTTTGCGTTTCTTTTTCATTGTTCGTTAATAAATAAAATTCAAAGCGAGTATCTAATTTTTTGAGTTGTTGAGCTTCTATCATGGCTTGTTTATAACGTTCACGAAGACAAGTTTTGAAATTAAAAGCGATAATTCTTTTCTTTTGGGTAAATAAAATTAAATCAAATTTAATGTCTGGAATAAAAAATAAATTTACTTGAGGGTATAAATTAGTAATACCTTTGTTTTGAAAATATAATAAAATGAGATATTCGTTGATTTTACCACTAATTGCTTTTTGGCTTTGAGAATTGATATTATTTTGATTAAAATAATGGTTTAATTGTTGATAATTGGTTTTCATATATTCGTCAATTGAAAGATTAAAGGTATCTTTTTTAAAAAAATATTTTAATATTTTCACAGTTTTAATATTAATATTGAATTGTTGGATGTTAAAAAAATCTTGATCGGTTAACATTTTAAAATTCCTTTCTTTAAATAAAAAAAGACTTTTAAATTAAAGTCTTTTATTGTTTTTTTAGTTTTAAAAATTCTTTTTATTTTTTGGATAATGATGTTATTGGAATGAATGGTTGTAATTTTGCCGTTGGTGTAATAATTATGAATTGTTCCGTTTTTTGATTGTTTGATAAATTTTTTCATAGTAAATCTTTCTTTCTTAATAAGTTAAAAACTTTCATAGCGTTACTGTCAACTGGATCGTTGCTTGATAAAATTAAAGTTGAACCTTGATGAATGCGACTGAGATAATCGTGATATCCGTCTTTTACTTGATTGAAATATGATAATGGTTTTTGTTCGATAACGTCGAGTTTATGATGGGTTTGTTTCTTTTTGCGTTCAATTCCGATTTTAGGATCAATGTCTAAATAAACTAGTAAATCGCATGGAATGAATAATTGAGTCAATACAGTCTTAAAAATTGATTCTAAAATGACAGTTTGTTCGTGAAATGGATATAGTTGGTATGCGTAAGTTGATGCTAACCAACGATCTAAAATGACAATTTCTTTGTTGATTAGGGCTGATTTAATTAATTCTTCAAAAGTTTGTGCCATATTGGCAATGCTTAAAAAGAATCGAGTATCTTGATGAATTAAATCAGATTGTAAAAATATTTTTCTGATTTCGTGTCCTAATTGACTGCTGCCTAATCCTTGATATTGTTTAAATTCTAATTTGTTTTTGATTAAAATTTTTTGAAATGCTTTGATAAAAGTAGTTTTACCACTTCCATCGAGTCCTTCGATGACAATGAATGTCATAATTCTTTCTCCTTTTAGGTTAATTTTTGGTATAAAAAAAGATTCATATAGAATGAATCTTTTTAATTGTTAATAATTGTTGATTTGGTTTTGTTTTTTTAATGGCTGAGCGTTTTTGTTTTTTGTTTTTGTGTTGTAATGGGCGATTTAAATCGCCTGGTTTTTTTGCTGGTTGGTGTCTTTGTTTTTAAATTAAAAAAAGAACTAATTTAATTAGTTCTTTTAATTATTTTTTGTGCTTTTATTTGATTTTAAAAAATAAAAAAAATTATAATTTTGAAGGATTTTTAGTATAATATTCAAAAATATCTTTTTCTGAAATAATATTATCACTTGGATCAAAAAAATCATCTTCAAAATTATTGATCCAAGGATCTTCTTGATGTGTTTTACTTGAAAGTTCAAAAGGTTTCATATTACCATATTTATTTAAAATATATTCAATTGATTCTATTTGTTCTTTTGTTAATTTAACAGATATAAATTCGTTTTCTTTAATTAATTTAACAGGGTCATCACCATATTGTGCTAATTTAAAATATAAATTAGGAAAAACTGGGCCATAAATCCATGCATGAATAGAACAATTAGGAAAAAGATCTTTTTTAGAATCTTTTTTATTTTTTACTAAATAATGAGCGTGAATATAATATAAAATTTTTTGTAATTTTAAATTAGTTATTGTTGAATCTTTTTTAATAATATAATTTGCCATAGTAAATAAAATATTTTCAAAATTTGGTTCTTTCATATTAATATTTCTTTTTTTAATTTGGTTTTTCATAATATTTTCCTTTTTGGTTGAATTT
>NZ_JAHRHX020000078.1:0-2270 GCF_020312115.2 Candidatus Phytoplasma sp. AldY-WA1 | reverse complement strand
AGGGGTAGTTGTAGTTTTAATTTTAATGATGTTTGAATTTTGGAATAAATTACAAATAGCATCAGTGGCGTAATTGGTGTATAACCATTTTACTCCGCGATTTGTCGCTTGATGTAATGCATCAGCTAATTGTTGATGGTCGTTAAAAGTAAAGGGTGTAAAATAAAAGTCTTTATCTTTAATACCGTCATAATAATATGGTGGATCGATAAAAAGAAAATCACCTTTTTGACTATTAATAATAACTTTATGAAAATCAGTGCATTGTAAAATATGATTATTCTTATTGAAATTGTCAGCATATTTAATTAATTCTTTTAAATCAATTATTGGCATCTTTTGCTTTGGTTTGTATCCAAATCCTACCATTAAATGGTTTTGTTTGTTATAACGAGTGATACCACGAAATGCATATTTGTTTATAACAAAAAATATTGCTGATCTTGTTAATTTTGGCAATTTGTTTTTGTTGTATTCATTAAGTAGAGTCTTGTATGCCAGTTTTTGGTCTTGTTGGTCTTGATGGTGGTAAATGAATTCTTCTGTGGTTTTTACTTTGTTGACGAAATCTTGTGGGTTTTGGAAACTTTGCTGCCACATGGTTATTAAATGGGAATCGTTGTCATTTAAAATTGCTTTTTCAGGTTTTAAATGAAAATACAACGCACCACTACCTAAAAATGGTTCGTAATAAGTGTTAAATTTCGATGGCATATGGTCGATGATTTGTGGTAGCATTTTTTTCTTACAACCAATCCAGTTTATTTTCATGTTTTGTACCTATTAGTCCATAAATACGTGATAAAGAAAAAATCTGAAATAATGGAAACAACAGCGTTAATTTTTAATCCTATTTCAAAATTGAAAAATAGAGCGATAAAGTTACTAATGACAAAAAACAAATATGTAATAGTTAACCAAATTGGTGATGCTAAAAAAGCGAATTTTGGTTTTGTTTGGTTTTTCATAATTTTTAATCCTTTTTTTATTTATTTATTTTTTTATTCCTTTCTTTTTTTATTGTTTGTTCTTTTTTTATTGTTTGTTCTTTTTTTATTGTTTGTTCTTTTTTTATTGTTTATTCTTTTTTTATTGTTTGTTCTTTTTTATTGTTTGTTCTTTTTTATTGTTTGTTCTTTTTTATTGTTTGTAAATAAAAAAAAGACTTTCAATGTTGAAAATCTTTTTTTTATTTAGATGTGGGTTTTTTTAAAACCTTTGCAGTCTTTTTTTTTTGTTTGCCTGTGTTGTAATGGGCGATTCAAATCGCCTGGTTTTTGTTGTTGTTTAATAAAAAAGCACTGTTGTTTAACAGTGCTTTAAAAAGTTTGTTTTTTTGTTTTTATATATAATATATTTAGACACTTTATATAAGTGTTAATTTATCGCCTTTGTAAAAAGGTATATTTTATGTTTAACATTTTCATTTAACACCTTTTTTAAGGCGTATTTTATCTCTTTTCTAAAATGTATTTTATCTCTTTTTTTAAGGTGTTAAAAATACAATTCGAAAGGAGATATAAGTAAATGTTTCAAGACATAATTTTAGATGTGTTAATTCAAGTATTTTCAACTTGTTTAATTAATTTATTAAATTTTTTAATAAAAAAAATATTAAAGAAAAATAAACATAAAAAAACATTGTTGATTGTAATAATTAACACAAAAAATAAAGACCTGAATGAAGAGAACCAATCTTAATTTTCAGGTCTTTTTTTTATATTTAACATTTTTTAACATTTCGAAAGAATTTATAACTATTCACAAAACATAACCACTAATCAACCATCCAATCCCCAACCACACAACGTTATTATGCGATTAATTAGTCTATAATAATAATAACACAAATATAAATTATTTGTTGTTGTTTGTGTTTGAATTGATTTTTTTTAATGTCTTAGCGTTTTTTGTTATTGTTGTCTGTTTGCTTATGATCTTGTTAGTTATTGTGCATGTTTGATTTGGGTAAAATGAAAAAGGTCCACGAAGAGGCCTTTATTGGTTATTTTAAAGATAAGTTTGTAAATTTATTTTAATAGTAATATTATTTAAATAATTTATTTTCGCTTTGTATTTCCTTTATGACCTGGATCATAGGTAATAATAACAAAATATTTACCAACAATTATACCATAAACACGTTCTTGCAAATTAAGAGCTATTTGATAAATAGTTCTATCTTCAGAAAGATTAACAGTATGTTTAAACCCTTTTTTAGAAAGTTTGTCTGTTGGGACTGAATGATATCTAGACCCTTTACAATTCTT
>NZ_JAHRHX020000077.1:0-2286 GCF_020312115.2 Candidatus Phytoplasma sp. AldY-WA1 | reverse complement strand
AATATTATACTAATAAATGGCGAGCATCAACTAAATATTTAATCGATAAAATAAGAACGATCGATAAAATCAGTATTTGTTGTTATATTTATATTGATAAATAATAATTTCTTGATTAAATCATAATGGGTAGGTTTATTAACAGATATTCGAAAATCTAAATCTATTGTTTTTAATTCTTCTTTCTTTAAATATAATACTCTTTGTTGTAAATTTAAATTGCTTTTTATATTCAGGTATAAAAAATAAATTCGGAAATTATACTCATTTAATATTTTACTTAACAAAAAACCATTTAAAATAATTATATTTTTATCTTCATTGTATATATCAATAAGGGTATTTTTATTTGAAAATTCAATATTTATATTTTTTAAAGGACCTTTTACAATTTTTTGAATAATTTTATCTAAATGTAATTCTGATGATTTATTATTATGATTGTTATAATTGTTTTTAGTAGGAGTTTTAATTTTGACAATAACAAAATGATCTCCTTTACGAAAATTTGAATGTAAATAAGGAATACCTTTATTTTTTAATTTAAATTTAGTATGAGTTTGTGTTCCTTCTGGTATTTTTAATTCGACTTCGCCATAAATAGTAGGAATACTTAATTCTTTTCCTAAGATAGCATCATAAAAATTAATCCAAACAGTAGAAATAATATTTTGTTTTTCTCTTTCAAAAATTTCATGAGGTCGAATTTTAAAAGTTATATATAAGTCGCTATTTTTTGAATTTAAGTGTCCTCCGTGTCCTTGTTGATCGAGTTTCATTGTCATTCCATCTTCGACTCCAGCAGGAATATCAATGCTTATTGTTTTAACATTTAAAACTCTTTTAGAAGATTTACAAAATGAACATTTTTTAGCAATTATTCGACCTGTGCCTCTACAATAAGAACATACTTGATATTTCTTAAAAAAAAATCTTTGATATTTGGTAATATGTCCTGTTCCATTACAATAATTACAAATTTTAACATCTGTTTTATTTGGTACTCCTGTGCCATGACATTGTTTACAATCTTCTTCGAAATCAACCTTAATTTCTTTTTTTCCACCTAAACACGCTTCTAAAAAATCAATAACACATTCTACGTATTTATCTTTAACATTATTTGTATTTTTTTGTTTATTAGTTCGATTTTCTCCACTACTAAAACCTTGGTTAAATCCTTGAAAACCACTATTATTAAAATTACTATAATCTTGGTGCCAAACACGATCATAATCACTTCTTTTTTTCGCGTTTCTTAATACTTGATAAGCTTCTTGAACTTCTTTAAATTTTGTAGCAGCATTATCTTCTTTAGATACATCAGGATGATATTTTTTAACAAGCCTATGATAAGATTTTTTAATTTCTGTATCACTCGCATTTTTAGAAACTTCTAAAACATCATAATAATCCCTTTTAGATTTCATAATAAAACCCCTCTAGTTTTATACGCACTTTTATAAATTTTTGTAAATAAATTAATTTTTAATACCTAAAATACTAGTTAAAAAACTAGTCTTTTTTTTAGTAAAAAGAGATTTTAAAAATATGCAGAGTTAAAAAAACATTTACATTTTTTTTATAATAATACGACTTATTAATTAATACTAATTAAGATTATAAAACAAAAAAAAAAAAAAACAATTTTAATATTCAGTTTTTTTTATAATGTTTGTCATTATTAAATTAAAAATATAAAAAATTATTTTTACATGGGTTTAAAAACCTCCGAATAGTCTTTAAGTTTCTATTTCAAACCCATAATCAATCCTTTAAATACAAGATAACAGTGTTATAAAAAAAATGTAAGTGCGGACGTTTATTTTATTTTTTATTTGTTTTTTTGTATTTTTCATATTATTTTTTTTCTGTTCAGTCGGGGTGATATTCGTTGATGTAATCGATAGTCTTGCCGTTGGTTTGGTAGATTATTTCTTTAACTAATTTTTCGTTTTCGTTGTATTCGTTGATTTGTTTGATAGTTTTGCCGTCGGAACTATAAAATGTTTCTTTAAATAATTTTCTGTTTTCGTTATATTCTTCAATAAAACTAATAGTTTTGCCGTCGTCTTGGTAGGTTTTTACTTTAATTTTTTGGCCGTTTTCGTTGTATTCGTTATTTGTTTATTTAAATTATTAATTTTATTTTTAAGTTTTTTAATTTGATTTTCATTATTAAAAAATTTAAGACAAATATGATTTTCTTTATTTTAACCAACAATTAAACAAATAATTTTTATATTAATATCATTCAATTTTCTTTTTAATATACAATCTTTTTAT
>NZ_JAHRHX020000006.1:0-30321 GCF_020312115.2 Candidatus Phytoplasma sp. AldY-WA1 | reverse complement strand
AATAAAAATTTTATAAATAAAATAAAAATTTATTGTTTTTTACCTATTTTATATAATTTTAAAAATTAAAAAATATAAATTTTACTATTTTAGATTATAATAATAAATAAATTTGAAAGCAATAAAAATAGTTGTTAAAGATGAATTAAAAATATTTACAATTTTTTATAACACTGCACGGGGCCAATTTGTAATAAGGAGCGATACTGAAACGCATTTGATTTATCGCGATAACTATAATTATGATGGTAAAATTAAAACCATCAACGAATTAAACGACAACGGTCGAGTAATTAAACGAACATTCTATCGTCCTGACGGAACTATTAAAAAAATCATAGAATATAATTCCGATGGAACAAAAAAAATAAAATAAAAAAACAATAAGACTCAAATTAATAACTTGACAAATTAATTATTTATTATATAATTATTATATAAATTATTATTTCATGTTGGTTTTTGGTTTAATTTGATAATAATTTGATAATAATTTAAATACATTTCGTTTTTTTGAATTTTAAAATATAATTTGACAAAAAAAAGACTGTGCTGGAACACAGTCTTTTTTATTTACCATATAATAACTATGATAAATTTAAAAAATTTTATGTATAATAACATTTCGTTTTCAGTCCTTTCTTTTATAATTTGACGATAACTTATTTTTATAATAAAATTATAATTATAAGTTATCTTTATTATTATAAAAAATCAAACTTTTGAAATCAAATTATACAATTGACAAATTAATTATTTATTATATAATTATTAAATAAAAAAAATAATATAAAAAACCAACAAGACTCACTTACATGAGTCTTTTTTTATTTTAAACAAAACAAAAAAACAACAAACGTTAAAGTGTTAAAAAAACCACATCTAAATAAAAAAAGATTTTCAACATTGAAAGTCTTTTTTTATTTATAAAAAATTAAAACAAAGGATCAAAATTTATGAAAAAAACAAACAAAAACAAAATTCGTTTTTTTATCATCACCAATTTGGTTAACAATTACATATTTATTTTTTGTTATTAGTAATATTATTACTCTATTTTGTAATTTTGAAATAGGATTAAAATTTAACGCTGTCATTTCAATTATTTCAGACTTTTTCTTTATTACATATTTTTGGACTAATAGGAAGGAAAAATGAAAATAAACTGTATTGATTGTAAGAAAAGAATGATATCACAAATCATCGAACATATGCCATCAAAATTTAATACTTATTATGAACCATTTTTAGGCAGTGGTGCATTGTATTTTCATTTAAAACCTAAAAAAGCTATTTTGAATGACAACGATTCCCAATTAATAACCATGTGGCAACAAAGTTTTCAAAACCCACAAGATTTCGTCAATAAAGTAAAAATCACAGAAGACTATATTTATCAACAACAAGAACAACAAGACCAAAAACTAGCTTATAAAATACTTCTTAACGAATACAACAAATATTCATTTTGTGGTATTACTCGTTATAATAAGAAAAACCATTTATCAACAAGTTTTGGTTACAAACCAAAACAAAAAGCGCACTGTTTCAAAAAAGTGTAAATAAATTCATTTTTAATACTGAAAAGACTAGTTAAATCAAACTATTTTGATTGAATAAACGAATTTTAAAATAACTATTTTGAATCAAAAAATTAATTATTTCTTTTAAATTAAAAATTTTTTTCATTTTTTAAAATCTCCTTTTTAAGTTTGACTATTTTGAAACAAAAAAAATAAGTCAAACTATTTTTTTTAATAAATAGTTTAACTTAAATTAACTTTTTAACTGGTTCTATTTTGATGGAGCGGGACAAGTCTTTTTTTGCTTTTAGTGAAAAGAGATTTTAAAAATATATAGAGTTAAAAAAAAATTTACATTTTTGTATAACACTATACTCTTGTATTATCAATTTTTTTAATAACCAAATTATTTCTTGGTATATCTCTGGATAAACAAAATAAAGAATTAGTTTTAAAAATAATCTATAAATTAACAATAATTACTGAACTATGTATTTTTCATTCCGATCAAGTTGCTGTTTATCAATCCTTAAATATAAAAACAAATTAAATAAAAGAGGGTTTTTAGTTAGTATGAGAAAAGCTACTTCTTGTAATAATGCCTTAATTTAAAATCTGTTTGGACAAATGAAAAATATTTTATATTATCATTATCCCTTTTTATTTCAAAAATTAATCTTTAAAATCAAAAAAAACAATTAATTTTTTTATATAAGTTTATAAAAATCATTTTTATTATTTAATAAGAATAAATTTAAAATTAATCTTATTTTTAATAAATTAATTAAAAAAAATTATTTATTTTTTTTAATGTATCTATTAAAATGTCAATATCTTCAGAATTATTATGAATTCCTACAGAAATTCTAATTGTACTTGTTTGATTTATTTTTTTAATAGCTAAATCTGCACAATGTTTTCCTGTTCGAACATAAATATTTTTGGCTATTAAAAATTCTTCTACATCATGAGGATGAATATTTCCTAAATTAAAATTAATGATATGATCAGCGTTTGGATTAAAAATTTTAATTTGGGGTATTTTTTTTAATCGAAAATTTATTTGTTCAATTATATGTTTATTATGTTGTTGAATTGTTTTTAATCCTATTTTTTGGATAAATTCTAAACTTTTTTGAAAAGCGATAATACTACTTATATTCGGAGTTCCTGCTTCATAACTATATGGCAAATTTTGAATAGTAAAATTTTGATGATTAACATCTTGAACACTACCTCCACCTATAAAAAAAGGTTTATGCTTTTCTAAAAGATTCTTTTTTCCGAAAAGAATTCCTAAACCGAAAGGACCATACATTTTATGAGCTGAAAAAGCCATAAAATCTACATCTAAATCTTGGACATCTATTTTTTTAAAACTGACAGATTGAGCAGCATCTAAAATAATTAGAGCTTTTGTTTTTCGAACTTCTTTAATAATTTCTTTGATAGGAGTTTCGTAACCAAAAGTATTAGAAATATGATGTAAAGCTACAATTTTAGTTTTCGAAGATAAAACTTTTTTAAAATTTCTGCAAGTGATTTTATTTTCTTCATTCAATGGAACAAATACTAATTTAGCTTTTTTTTGATTAGCAATTTTCATCCAAGGTAATATAGAAGAATTATGTTCTAATTCAGAAGTAATAATTTCACTACCAGCTTCAATATCTTGACTTAAAATATGAGCTAATATATTTAAAGATTCAGTAGTTCCTTTAGTAAAAATAATTTCTTCCGCACAACTAGCATTAATAAAATGAGCTGTTTTTTTTCTAGTTTTATGAATTAATTGTTCAACTTGTAGAGAAAGAGGGCCAAAAGATTTATAACTCAAACCGTTATAATTATAAAAATTATAAATAGCGTCTATAACTTCTTTTGGTTTTAAAGAAGTTGCGGCAGAATCGAAATAAATAAATTTGTTTTTATGATTTTTAAAAATCGGAAAATATAAACGATAATCATTATTTTTCATATTAAACCGTTAAATTATCAAGATTTAATTTATTTTTTCGAAGAAAATCTAAAAAATATTTAAAATAAAAAATAAATTTTAAATATTTTTTGTCTTTATGATAATTATTATAATGATTAATAATATTGTTAAAATTATATGAATACATTTAATATATTTCCTTTTTTATTATTTGATGTTATTTATTTAAAAAGATGGCAAAATATAAAATATGATATATTTTTTTATCTAAATTATTTATATTTATTTATAATTTATTGAAATTTTTTATAAAGTAAATTTAAAATATTATATATCTTTATTTTAATTTTAATATAAAACTTCCAAAAACGAATTAAAATAAAAAAAGATATCTTTTTTTATTTTAATTCGTTTATATTATTTTATTACTTATTTTTATTATAATTTATCGTCTATCGTCTAATAATAAAAATATATTATTGTTTAAATTATATTTAAAATCGAAATAATAACAATTAAAATGTTTAAATTTAATTTATGTAATTATTTTATTTAGATTGAAAATTTATAATAACATCTGATTTAAAAAATATTGATATTGTTTTTTATAATGAATTAATAATACATTTTTTTAATTCTATTCTTTTTTATTTTTTTTGAATTAATTTAAACTTAACCATTATTTTTCTAATTTCATTTTTATAATTGATTTGAAATAAAAAATAGTTATTTTTAATGTGTTTTTAGACTTTTTAATAAGGTTTAAAGGTGTAGGTAATATTATTCTATATAACTTCCATTTTCCTTTATAAATTTTATCATAATTAGTTTTAATTATCTTTATTTTATATTTTTTTCTTTCTTCTAAAATATTTTCAGGCCGACCGAAAAGGGTTTGATTTTTAAGATGATAATTGGCTTCTTGTTATAAAATTCTCTTTAGTTAAAAATGGAGTAATATTTAAATTTTTAAACTATATACATAAATTTAATTTTAATAATTTACAAAAATAAAATCCAGTTAATAAATAACTGGATTTTTAATTTTTTTAATTAAATTTTTAAATATTAAAAATATTATGCTAAATTTCTTTTTAAAAATTTAAATTTGATAAAAAAATTTAACTTATACAACTTTAATATCTTTTATATTTATTTATAAAAAATAGTTTTAAACACGATTTTAAATATAATTTAAATATTTTTACGCAAATTTTTATAAAAAAATTCATTAAATGATCGAATTAATTAATTAAATTTATTTTTGGAATTGTCTTCAAAACCCTTAAAAATATTTATATAAAATTCAAAAGGGTTTTAAAGGGTGTTTAATCTTTGATAACAAATATATAATTTATTATCAAAGAGAAAAAGAAAAAATCTTCTTTTCTTCTTTCATAATAATTAAATATTATGTTAATTATTAATTTTTTAAATATAAACTAAACATAAAATGTAAATATAAAAATTACTAAATTAACAAATATTTAAAATTATTTAAAATAAAAAAATAAAATAAATTATATTTCTATATTTAAATATTTTAATAATATTAAAAAAAGTTTTTAATAATTCAAAAAACTTTGTTTTAATATTATAAACAAAAAATATATTTTTTTACAAACAAAATTTTTATTTAATAAATTTTATATTTTTAAATTTATTAAAATGAAATAGGTTTTAAACTAACATTATATTTTTTTACAAAAAAAATTTTTATTTAATAAATTTTATATTTTTAAATTTCTTCAAACGAAATAGGTTTTAAACTAACATGAGGATATGTGTCAAACATTCTTGAAACAGGACATTTTTGATGAGTTAAATCCATAAGTTCTTTAATCTCTGCTATAGATAAATTCTGGATTCCACAAAATAAATCAATTTTAAAATAAAACCCTTTTTCGTCTTTTAAAGTATTGCATAAAATTTTTACTTTAATTTTTCCTGCGACATCTTTTTTTCTAATAGATGTAATAGCTTTAATTGTCTTATAAAAACAATAAATTAAAGATAAAGATAATAGTTCATTCGGTTGACTGTAGTCTTCTTCGCTATTCATTAAAGCAGAAACTAACTTAGTTTTTAAACCATTTTTTATAATACCTAAATCTTTAAATTTTTCTTCATAATAAGCAATAATTTTTAGTTCATTCATTTTTTAAAATCCTTTTTGAATTTTTAAAAATTAAAAAAAATATTTAATTTTTTTATAAATATATTTTTTTTAAATAAAAATCATTCAAAATTAAATTAAAAACTTTTATGTTTAAACGACAAATAAATTGATTTTTATTAACTTCGTTATCCTTAATTTTTAAAACTATATTTAGATTTATAAATTTTTTAGTAATAGCATGATCTTTAGTTAAGGTGAATTCTTTTGTTTTGTTTTCTGTTAAAATAGATTTTAAAAGATTTTTTTCTAATTGACCACATTTTAATAAATATTTTTTAATTTTATTTTTCTCATTAAAATCATAAAAAATATTCATAATCATTAAAATAGATATAATAAAAATAATAAAAAATATTATACAAATAGAACTCATAAATATCCCTCCAATTACTTATTATTTTTCATACTGTTCATAATCTGTTTAATTTGTTTTTGGCTAGGATTTCTTCCCATTTGTTTAAACATTTCTTTAATTTGTCTTTCTGTAATAGGAGGATTTTTTTGTAAATACTTTTTAAACCAAAAAAACATCAATATAGCTCCTATTATAATACCTAAAACTAATGCTAATAAACCAGTTACAATCGAAGACATAATAATAAATATTAACCTTTCTTTATTTAAAATATTATTTTTTTCAAAAAAATAAAAATATTCTACTTATTATTATAATATAATGAAAAAAATAAATAATAATTAAAATTAACAGAAAGAATTTTTGCGATAATAATATAATTTTTTAGTGCCGTATTTTTTTTCTTTGAATAAAACAAAATTATCTTGTCGTGAAGGCAATAAAGTTTTAGAATGAGTTTCGAAAATAATTAAACTTTTATTATTAGTAATTTTTTCTAAATACGAAAATAAAAGTAAATATGAATCAAAAAAATAAGGAGGATCTAAAATAATTAGATCAAAAATTAAATTTTCTTTATTAAATTTTTTCAACATTTGAAAAGCATTATTATAAAATAATTTAATTTGTTCTTTTTGCAAATTTAATTTTTTTATATTTTTTTTAATAATTTTAAAAGCTGGTAAAAAATTATCCACTAAATAAACTTGTTTAGCATTTCTACTTAAAGCTTCGAAGCCATAAGCACCTGATCCAGCAAATAAATCTAAAACAATATTTTCGTTAATAAACTCTCCGATAGTATCGAATAAAGATTTTCTCAATGCATGTGAAGTGCTTCTTGTTTTTGTAGAAGAAACAGAATTAATTTTAAAACCTTTATATTTTCCAGAAATAATATATAACATACTTTATTATTCTTTATTAATTAATTTTTTTATTTTATTCTTGAAAAAATCAAAAACTTTTAATTGTTCAGGGAAAATTGTAAAATTCTTTTCTTTATAATATGAAAAAGTTAATTTTAAAAAATAATAAATAGTTTTATTTAAATTTTCTAAAGATAACTTTCGCAAATAATCAACATTCGGATAATCTCTATTATTTTCTATTTTGTCGCTAATAAAAACTATTTTATCTAATTTACTCATGTTGATAGATCCCCAAACATGTTTTTGAATAGCGTTTAAAATTTGTATATCTTTTATATTAAACTCTTTTTTAACAACAATAGCCGCGCTAAAAGCATGATAAATAAAAGGAGCTTGTTTATACTTATTAATTTTCGTTTTATTTAATAATGATAAATGAAATTCTAATGGTTCATTTTTAGTATAATCATGTAATAAAGAAGCAATTTGTGCTTTCTCAATATCAACTTTATAAAAACGAGCTAATTGAACTGCTTTTCTGCAAACACTTAAAATATGATTAAATCTTTCATCATCGTTTCTAAATTTTTCTTTTAATTTTTTTAAAATTTGTTCTATTAATTGATTCATAATAATTAATTTTTATGATTTAATAAAATTCTGAAATTTTTTTTGATATTCTTGTAAATTAATTTTTTTTATCTTTTTAATAAAAGGTTTTTCTATTAAAAAACGAATTAATTTAGTTCTAAAAGATTCATATTTTCTATTTAAAGGTTTTACTAAAACAGAAATAATATTCATCTTATTAGCTCCTGCGATATCAGTTCTTAATTGATCACCTATCATCATAATTTCCTCGGAACGAAAATTGAATAATTTCAATGCTTTTTCAAACCCCCATATAGAAGGTTTTTTGTGATAAATATTTAAATATATATAATCTAAATTATTTTTTTTAGCTATATAATGAATTTTTTTGAATGAAGCATTTGAAATAATTACAATTTTAAAACGTTTATTTAATCTTTTTAATAATTTTCGAATATTTAAATTTAATTCATTTTCTTGAGGACTTAATAAAGTATTATCTAAATCAAAAAACAATACTTTAATTTTATCTTTAGAAAAAAAATTATCATAAGGAATATCAAAAACAGATTCATAATAAAAACGAGGTAAATATTTATGTTTAGTTATCATTTTATTTAACCTTTAAAATATTTACTTTAAAACTTTTTCCTATTTCTGTTTTAACTAAAACTTGGTCTCCTTCTTGATAACCTTGAATACTTTGGCCTATCGGAGATTCTATAGAAATTTTATTTTTAAAAGGATTAACTTCTAAAACACCTACTAAATGTAAAGTTTTTTCTGTCATGCTATCTAAAAATTGTAATGTAACTGTTTTACCAATATTAATTTCTTTATTTGTACTATAAGTATCAATAATTTTAACATTTTTTAAAATATTTTGAATTTCTAAAATACGAGATTCTATAAAAGCTTGTTCATCACGAGCTGCGTTATAATCAGCATTTTCGCTTAAATCACCTTGTTCTCTAGCTTCTTTAAGGGATTCTAAATTTTCATGTCTTTTAACATTTATAAGATGTTCTAATTCTGCTTTTAATTCATCTACTCCTGATTGCGTTAATTCATAATTTTTTTTATTTTTATTCATTCTATTTGTTTCCTTATTGAATTTTTTATAATATTTTTTTACGTGAAATACTAATACCATCTCCTATATTTAAAAAAGTTGTTTCAAAAAAAGAATTATTCTTTAAAAAAAATTTAAAATAATTCATTTTTTGAATTAACCGTTTAGTACTTCTCGAAAGTTTAGGATTATTAATATCTAAATTATGAAAATTTAAATTATCACATATAATAAATTTATTTTTATTTAAAAAAATATTATATTTTTCAAATAATTTTTGATATTGAACTTTAGCAGCATCAATAAAAATTAAATCATATTTTTTATTAGGTTGATAAAAAAGAGCTTCTGACCAAATAAATTCGATATTAAATTTTTTTTCATGAAAAAAATCTAAAGCTATTTTATATTTATTATAATCTCTTTCTATGGTTTGAATATTATTTTTGTCATTATTCATAGCGAGAGCGCTATAACCAATAGCCGTTCCTATTTCTAAAATATTAATTAAATTATTTTTTTTAATTATATCTTGTAAAAATATAAGAGTTTCATCATGAATAATAGGAATATTATTTTCTAAAGCATATGTTTTAATATTTTTCAAAAATTTTTCTTTTTCATTTTTCATAATATAAAAATCTTCTAACTATTATTTAGCAACTTATTATTACGGT
This sequence comes from Candidatus Phytoplasma sp. AldY-WA1, assembly GCF_020312115.2. Lineage (NCBI taxonomy): Bacteria > Bacillati > Mycoplasmatota > Mollicutes > Acholeplasmatales > Acholeplasmataceae > Candidatus Phytoplasma > Candidatus Phytoplasma sp. AldY-WA1. Next base: position 21,113 of record NZ_JAHRHX020000006.1, on the reverse strand, counting down.
AATTTAAAAAATTTTGTAAAATGATACCTGCTGATATTTGATCCTTTAAGTTTTTTATTTTTTTCTTATTATGATTGTTTAAACGACATATTTGATATGATTGTTGAGTAGATAAACGTTCATCCCATAAAATAACTTCTACAGAAGAGAAATTTTTTTTAATTCTTTTAGAAAAATCAATGCTAATTTGAGCTTTAACTCCTACATCATTATTCATATGTTTCGGATAACCTAAAATTATTGTAGTAACTTTAAAATTTTCAATAATTGTTTTTAAAGGTTCAATTAATTCTTGATATTGATTATTACGAAAAAAAATTGTTTTTAAATTATTAACAATAATACCGGATTCAGATACAGAAATACCCAAGGTTTTTTCTCCCAAATCTAAACCTAAAAAAACATTTTCTTTGGTCATAAAAATACTTTCCAATTATTTTTAAATTCAATAAATCTATTTACTTCATAAATAGTTAATTGTCCAAAATTTTTATTCCCTCCACCTTTACCATTCATTGTTTTAGCAACTTTTTGAATAAAATTATCAACATTAATTATTTTACTTTTACATAAAATAAAAACTTGATCTAAATTTTTTTTACATAAGCATAAAAAATCTACTTTTAATATGTTAAATAGATGATCTAATAACACTTTTAAGTCATTATTTGTTAGTTCATGATGGTTATCAACAACAATCATTAAATAAGGCTCGATTTTGTCAGGAATAAATTGTTTATATTTTTTTATAATTTGTTCATTTCTTTTTTGTAAAATTTGTTTTTTAAATTCACTGAATTCTTTTCTTATAACTTGTAAATAATTTTTATAATTTTGGATATAAGCATAGCTGTCTTTATAATTTTTTTGAATAGCAATCTTTTCTATTTTTGATAAAAATTCTTCTAAATAAATATCTTTATGTATTTCTTCTATTTTAGAAAAAATTTGTTTTTCTTCTAAGATAAAAGGTTCTATTTTTTTATTTAAAGCAGAAAAAACATTAGAATCAGTAACTGCTTCTATTCTATAAATTCCAGAACCAATGATTTTATAATTGACAATAGCAAATTTTTTTAAATCACTTGTGTTAGTGGCATGTGTTCCACCACATAGTTGAATTGAAAAATCACCAATTTTAACTATTCGGACTTTATCTTGATAATTGGTATTGTCTAAAAATTGAATTTTTCTTTTTTTAGCTTCTAATAAAGATGTTTCTTCGATAATAACTGGATGTTTTTGATTAATCCATTCATTAACTTTGTTTTCTATTTTTATTAAATTTTCAAAAGATAAATTTTGAAAATGATTAAAATCAAATCTCAAATAATTAGAATTTAAGCTAGAACCTCTTTGTTTAACATGTTCTCCTAAAATTAATTTTAAAGAATCATATAAAAGATGAGTAGCTGTATGATTATAAGAAGTTTTTTTTCTTTGTAAGGTATCAATAGAAGCTGTAACTTCTTTTCCTTCGGTGAAAAAATTTATTAATGGAGAAATTGAACGATCTAATTGATGAATAATTTGTTGATTTGGTAATTTAGTAACTTTAACTACTGCTAAATCATCAATCATTCCTATATCATAAATTTGGCCACCCATTTCAGGATAAAAAGGTGTTTCTTTTAAAACAATACCTTCATCAAAAACTTTTAAAACTTTGGTTTTAATCGAAAATTTATTGTAACCTACAAATTCATTTTTTTCATTAAATTTTAAAAAAAGATCATTTTGTTTATTCATACTATATTTATTATTTTGGGCACCACGAGATAATTTTTTTTGTTCTTCTAAATAAATTTGGAATTTTTGTTCATCTATATGAATATTATTTTGCTTCGCATATTCATATATAATATCCATAGGTAAACCATAAGTATCATAAAGTTTAAAAAAATTCTCTCCTGAAAGAGTATTATTTTGAACTAATTGGAAAAATAATTTTTGACCTTTGTTTAAATTAAATACAAATTTTTCTTCTTCTTTTTTAATAATATTTTCAATAATTTCTTTTTTATCAATTAAATAAGGATAAAATTCTTTCATTATATCAATAACAACAGAAACTAATTTAAATAAAAAAGGTTTTTGAAAACCTAATGTTTTTCCTTTAGTAAAACCTCTTCTTAAAAGTTTTTTTAAAATATATCCTCGACCTTCATTAGCAAATAAAACTCCATCTCCAATTCCAAAAACTAAAGTTTTGATATGGTCAGCAATAATTCGAAAAGTTTCTTTTTGTTCTGAATATTCAACTTCAATTAAAAAACTAATTTTTTTAATAATAGGAAAAAAAAGATCTGTTTCAAAACTAGTTTTTTTGTCTTGAAAAATACAAGCTAAACGTTCCAATCCTGCACCAGTATCGATATTTTTGCTTGGCAATTCAAGATATTTTTCTCTATTTTTTCCAGATTCACTATTATATTGTGAAAAAACTATATTCCAAATTTCTAAAAATCGATCATTAGAAATATCTTCGTAAAGTAATTCTAAACCTCTTTGGTCATACTCAACTCCACGATCAAAAAAAATCTCAGTACAAGGACCGCAAGGACCTTCACTTATTTCCCAAAAATTATCTTTTAAAGGAATTAAATGTTCTGAAGCGATTCCTTTTTTTAACCATAAATCATATGTAGCTTGATCTTGATAAAAATAAGTAATATATAAACGATCCTTAGGAAAAGCAAACCACTTATTAGATATCAATAATTCGTAAGCTAAATCTATCGCTTCTTTTTTAAAATAATTACCTATCGAAAAATTACCTAACATTTCAAAAAAAGTATGATGAATAGAATTTTTTCCTACATTTTCAATATCATTTGTTCTTAAACATTTTTGAATGCTAACTATTTTAGGACAAAAAGCTTTTTCAGAACCATCGAAATATTTTTTAAAAGGAACTACTCCCGCATTAACCCATAATAAACTAGGATCTGAAAAGTCAGGAATTAAAGAAGATGAATTTTCTAAATGATGTCCTTTTTCAACAAAAAAATCTAACCACATTTTTCTAATTTCATTAGTAGTCATCTTTTTCATTTCATAATTTCCTTCATATAATGTTTTGTTTCAATAAAAAAATATATCTTTTATTCTACTTCTTTTTGTTTCTTTTTATTTTTAATTAAAATAAATTCGCCTTTATAATGAGAGCTATTTGCAGTTAAACGATGTGATAAAGTAAAATTCTTAGTATCAGGGCAAATAATCAAGTTAGGTTTAGTTAATTTTTTATGTGTACGTCTTTTTCTTTTTGCAGTTTTACTTGTTCTTCTAAAAGGGACAGCCATGTTTTTATATCTCCTATTTTTTATTATCAAATAAAAATTTTTCACAAAATATCAATAAAATATTTATTTGATAATAAAAGATCTTTTTTAAATTTTCCTATTCAATATTAAAAAATAAATAATTTTATATTAAAATTAAAATAATGGCGTTTGAGAAGGGATTCGAACCCCCGACCGACGGCTTAGAAGGCCGTTGCTCTATCCAGCTGAGCTACTCAAACTTTTTATGGAATCAATTTATATTATACTTTAAAATTTTATTTTTTTCATTTATTATTACTAAAAATGATTTTTTTATCCTTTTTGAAAAACTTTTAAAAAAATATAGCTCAATTTATCATAAAAATTATAATATTCTAAAATATCAAAATTATTATTATTTAACCAATCGATTAAATAATTAATTTTTCCTTGACAACCTAATAAAAAATATTTTTTTTTATAAGGTGATCTTTGTAAAATTTGTGAAATAGTATGTGGACCCATGCCACAAATCAAAGCTAAATCAAAATCATCGTTTATTTTATCAAAACCATCACTTAAATAAAATTTAACAGGATAATTTTTTAAATTTTTAAAAGCCCTTTGTAAAGGTTTAATTTTATTATCGCAAGCGATTCCTTTTTTAATATATTTTAAATCTAATGCTTTTTTTAAAACTAAACCATGATCTGTTCCAATATCAATAACTATATCATAACCTTTCAATAAAGAAGCAATAAAAAGAATTCTTTTCATTTTTTAATGATATTATTATATAATGTTCTTAATTTATTTTGTTTAGAAGGACTTCTTAAACGTCTTAAAGCTTTAGCTTCTATTTGACGAATTCTTTCACGAGTAACGTTAAATTTATTACCTAATTCTTCTAAAGTATAAATATGTCCATCTGTAAGGCCATAACGCATTTTTAAAACTTGTTCTTCTTTATCTGTTAAAACTTCTTCTAAAGATTCATCTAAAGTCTTTTTTAACATTTCTTGTAACATATATTCATGAGGAGAAATAGTATTAGGATCATTAATAAAATCTCCTAAAGAAGAATCAACTTCTTCTCTAGATGATGTTTCTAAAGAAATAGTTTCTTTTTCTATCATTTGAATATCAACAATTTCTTTTTTTTTTATATTCATATTCATAGCTAATTCTTGATTATCAACTTTACGCAATAAATCTTGTGTTAATTTTCCTAAACAACGAGAAATTTTATTCATTGTTTCGATAATATGAACTGGAATTCGAATTGTTCTAGCTTGATCAGCTACAGCTCTTGTAATCGCTTGTCTTATCCACCAAGTAGCATAAGTAGAAAATTTAAAGCCTTTAGTATAATCGAACTTATCGACTGCTCTCATTAAGCCCATATTTCCTTCTTGAATTAAATCTAAAAATAAAATCTTTCTTCCTATATAACGTTTAGCTATCGAAACTACTAAACGATAATTAGCTTCGATTAATTTACTTTTAGCTTTTTCGGCATCTTTTATCTTTTTATTTATTTCTTCTAATTGTTCATATGTTAATTCTATTTCTTGTTTTTTATATTGTTCTAATTGTTTTTTAGCTATCAATCCTTCATAAACCATTTTGGATTTGATTTTTTCTTCTTCTAAAGTTAATAAAGGAATTTGACCTATTTCTTTAAGATACATTTTAACAGGATCGTTTACTTTAATAGAATTAGCAATTTGTTCCAAATTTAAATTTTCTTGAGATTCTTCTTTATTATACGTATCATTATTTTGTGAATATAATTTATTAAAAAGGTCATTTTTAGATGAATTTTTTTGTCTAGAATTATTTCTTTTATTTTTGAATTTTTTTTCATACATAATTATGGATTTAATAAGTCTTGAGTTAAAAAAATCTTTATTTTTATAAAATTTTTCTAACCATTGCATCTTTTGTTCAACAGGAGTAATAACAAATGAATGATTTTCTTTTTCTATTTTCAAATGATGTTTTTTATAGATTTTTTTAAAATTTTTTCTTAAATTCATAAAATTTCCTTTTTATTCATTTATAGTAATTATTTTTTATAATTAATAAAATAAAATTATTCTATTTTATTTTCAAATTGATTTTGTTGAATATTTGATAATTGTTTTTCTTTTTGTTTTAATTCATCCCATAATTTATCTGTTTCTGGACTATCATCTTCATCATTATTATTTTGTTCATTAATTTTAGCTTTAATTATCTGTATTTCTTTCTTAATTTCTTGTTGGATCCTTGAATAATCTTTCATTTTAAAAGGAATAAAAATATCTTTTAAATATTCTTGGCTTTGGATTCTTTTTTTTTGTTTAAATATAGGATTGTTTTCAACTTGTAATAATAAATTATATACTATTTTAGAATTTAACATATGATTTAAAAATTCTTTATAAACATTTTTAAAATTAGAAATATTTATGCCATTTTCTTCTTCTTCTTTTAAATATTTCATAGAATAATCTTTAATCTTACGAATCAAATCTATAACATCAGCATTAATATTTTCGTATTTATAAATTTCTTCTATAACCAAATCAATATATTCTTGATTTAAAAATAATTCAGTCAAAAGACTTATTTCTTTTTCATAACTCCCAATTATTCCTTTTAAAGAAATTTTATCCTTTGTGCTTTGTAATAATTGGTTGTTTATTTCTTTCATAGAAATAAAAGAAAATAAATCAGTTTGAATTTGATATTTTTCATTTATTTTGTTTTGAAAATATTCTAAATTTTCTCTATTATGATATTTTAATAAAATGTTAATATTCGAATTTATTTGATCGTCTCTTAAATTTTGTTTTCTAAATTCTTCTATTTGATTAAAAATATAATCTTTAGTTCTTTCTTCTAATTTTTGTTTTAAGAAACTTATATTATTTTTTTTAGATAAAATATATTCATCAGGATCTAAATTAGAAGGAAAATTTAAAACCTTAACTCTAAAACTATTTTTATTTAACAAAAAAGAAATTTTTTTCTCAGCTTCTTTTCCTGCGTTATCAGAATCTAAAGCGACAGTAATATTTTGTGTTACCTTTTTTAATGATGCAATTTGAATTCGATTTAAATTAGTTCCTAAACTAGCGACAACATTTTTCATCCCTATTTTATAAAAAGCGATAACGTCAAAAAAACCTTCGCATAAAATAACTTCTTTTTTATCTTGGATATCTTTTTGATGTTCAAAAAAACGATATAAAAAATTTTCTTTTTTAAATTGGTTATTAAATAAATATTTAGGAATATGAAATTGCGTTTTATTTTGGTTATTTTCTAATGAACGTCCGCAAAAACCAACTATTTTACCGTTTTCATCGGTCAAAGGAAACATTAAACGATTAATAAAAAAATCAAAATATTCATCTGAATCATTTTTTTTAGAAATCAAACCTAATTTTAAAATATCTTCATATTTATAATTAAGTTTTCCAACTAAATGTTTAATTAAAGCGCTTGAGTTTTTATGAGAATAACCTAACCCGAACTCTTGAATTAATTCTTTATTTAATTTTCTTTCTTCAAATAAATATTTTAATAAAGGATGTTCTGAAAATTCTTTTTTATCTAAGATAAATAACAAAGCTTTTTGATAAAATTCATTAGCTGATTTTAAAATAGAAGTTAAAGGATCTTCAGGTTTTAATTTTTGTTTAGGTAAATTAATATTAAAAAGTTTAGCTAATTGTTGAATCGCTTCTGATGTAGGAATATCTTTTAATTGAGAATAAAATTTAACTGGAGAACCGCCTTTACGACAACTCATACATAAAGCGATATTTTTTTCAGTAGAAACAGAAAAAGAAGGAGTTTTTTCTTCGTGAAAAGGACACAAAGCAAAAAAACCTTTTCCTTGTTTTTTTACAACGATTCCCATTTTAGTAATTAAATCATAAATGGGGATGTTTTTATTTAATATCTCAAACAAATTATTATTTACATTATTCATAATACTTAATTTCTTATATTAATTAAAAATTTTTTTATTTATTTAAAAAAATTAAAATATTATTTTATCTTCTACATATTTTTTAATTTCTTCAATTGATATTCGTTCTTGTTCTAAAGAATCACGATCTCTTATAGTCACTGTATTGTTGATTAAAGTTTCTTCATCTACAGTACAACAAAATGGTGTACCTATCATATCTTGTCGTCGATACCTTTTACCTATACTTTGATTTTCATCATAATATACTTCAAAAAAAGGAGATAATTTTTTTTGTAATTCTTTAGCTTTAAAATTATGTTTTTGTTTTATTAAAGGCAAAATAGCTAATTTATAAGGAGATAAAAAAGGATGAATTTTCAAAACTATTCTTGTAGTATTATTTTTTAATTTTTCATTTTGTAAACAATTAATTATAGTAGCTAAAAATAATCTTTCGACCCCTAAAGAAGGTTCGATAACAAAAGGCCAATATTTTTCTTTAGTTAATACATCTAGATATTTTAAATCTTTTTGTGAAAATTTTTGATGCGCTTTTAGATCAAAATCCGTTCTTGAAGATATTCCCCATAATTCATCAAATCCCCAAGGAAAACGAAATAAAATATCTGTAGTAGCATTGGCATAATGACTTAATTCATCAGAATTATAATCTTTAAATTTCAAATTATGGAGATTAAAACCTAATTGCAAAAGAAAATTATAAGAATAATCTTTCCAAAAACAAAACCACTCATAATATTCTTTAGGATGACAAAAAAATTCTAATTCCATTTGTTCAAATTCACAAGTACGAAAAATAAAATTACCAGGAGTGATTTCATTACGAAAAGCTTTTCCAATTTGACCTACACCAAAAGGAATTTTTTTTCGAGTAGAATGTAAAATATTTTTAAAATTAACAAAAATACCTTGACAATTTTCTGGTCTTAAATATAAAGTAAGATTGTTTTCAGAAACAACACCTTGTGAAGTTTTAAATAATAAATTAAATTCTTTAACAGAAGCCCAATTTTTAGTTCCTAAAATTTTATGTTCAATTAAATAATCTGTCATCTCTTGAAAAGTTAAGCTATCGACATTTATCTGAGGATTATGATTTTTAATTAATTTATCTGCTCTATAACGTTTATTATCATCTTTATTTTCAGCTAAAGGATCAATAAATGAAGATAAATGTCCTGATGCTTCCCAAATTTTAGGATTCATAATAATAGAACTATCTAACAAAATATTTTTTTCATTTTCTTGAAAAAATTTTTTAATCCAAGCTTTTTTAATATTTTGTTTTAATAAACTACCTAAAGGACCGTAATCAAAACTATTAGCTAAACCATTATAAATTTCGCTACCAGGAAAAACAAAACCAGTTTGTTTCATAAAGCTAACGATATCTTTTAAAGAAATATTGTTTATATTTTCACACATAATTTAAATAACCAATTTTTAATTATATTTTTCTATTATTTTGTATATGAAACATAAGGAGAATGAAAAACTTTTTTTCTAATATTTAATTCTGTATCTACTTTAACCCATAAATTTAAAGAAACTTTCTTTTTTAAAAATCTCTTAATATCTTTTTCAGCAGTAATTCGAATTCTTTTTAATGTGGAACCATTAGCTCCAATTAAAATTTTTCTTTGGCTTACTTTCGAAACTAAAATCAAAATATCTATTGTTAAAGAAGATAAATCTTTGGCATAAGTTAAATTTTCTAAATAAACAGAACAAACATGAGGTAATTCTTTATCTAAATAATAAAAAAACTTTTCTCTCACAAATTCTGATATTAATTCTTCTTGCGAAAGATTAGTAATAATATCTTTTGAAAAATAAGGTTCTCTTTCTTCTAATAATGAAACAATATTATTTTTCAAAATGTTTAAGTTTTTTTCTTGAATACTAGACAAAGGGATAATAGCTTCGAAAGAAAAATGTTCTAAATAACTTAAAATAATTTTATCAATTAAAATCTTTTTTTTAAAAAGATCCATTTTTGTAATAACTAAAATAATTTTCTTGTTATATTTTTGAATAAAATCCAAAATATCTTTATCTCTTTGACGACATTCTTCATCAACCAAAAATAAAATAACATCGACTTCTTGAATATTTTTGAAAGTTATAAAATTCATTTTGGAAATTAAAAACATTTGTTTTTTATATATTAAACCTGGATTATCTACAAAAATCATTTGATAATCAGGACTATTACAAATACCTAAAATTTTCTTTTTCGTAGTATTAGGTTTATCACTTGTAATAGAAATTTTTTGTTCTAACAAAGAATTTAATAAAGTAGATTTACCTACATTAGCCTTACCTATCATAGTAATAAAACCTGATTTAAACAAACGTCAAAACCTCCCTTTAGAACAAAAAAATTATAAAATTCTATTAATAATTAAAAATAATATTAAATTTTTAAATAATATTATTTTTGTTTAAAATATCTTCTTGTATATCGATCATTTCTTGTAAAGATTCTTCAGTATCGTCATTATATCCTTTTAAATGAAGATAACCGTGAATAACTAAAAATGCAACTTCTCTTTCTAAACTATGACCTATTTTTTGAGCTTGTTCAAAAACTTTCGTTAAAGAAATAAAGATATCACCCAAATAATCATCATAATTTGTATTTGGAAAAGTTAAAACATCAGTAGGATAGTTTTTTTGGCGATAATAAAAATTCATTTCTTGCATTTTATTATTATTTATAAAAATAATATTAATTTTTTTCGTATCTTCTATAAAATCAAAAATCTTAATTAAAATTTTTTTAAAATTTTTAATTTTTTGTCTTGTTGTGTTATGTATTTTAATAATCATCTATAATGATGTCTTTTCTGAAAATTGTCATTAATATTTAAAGTACTAAATATAAAAAAATATAAAAAATATTTTAATAATAAACTGATAAAATCGTTATTAAAAATAAAAAACACCTAATAAATTATAAGGTGAATTTTTTATTAAAATTTAATATCTTTTTTTCGAAAATTTTCTACGGTTTTTTCTTTCTGTACTTGGTTTAATATAATATTCTTTTTTTCGAGCTTGCGCTAAATTTCCTGATTTAGAAACATCACGTTTAAAACGACGTAAAGTTTCGTCAAAAGTTTCTTCTTTGCGAACGATAGTCTTAATCATTTAATCAACTCCTTTTCTGCATAAAAAATAATTTAAATTATAAAAACACATAATCAAAATAATATCTAAATATATTTTTTAATATTATTTTTTCAACATATAAAATATGTTATCATAAATAAATTAAAATAAAACAAAAAAATAATTTTTTTTAAGTATTTAATTCAAGTTTTTAAAATATTTTTTAAATATAAAAAGGAATTAACAAAATAAATACAAACTAAACAAAAAATAAAACGATTTAAAACAACTTGGGAGCCATCAGATCTATGATTTCCGTATTGTTCTGAAAAAATATCTATTATACTTTTTTCTGTAGTAAATAAAACTCCTAAAATTATTAACACGCAATTAATATACATATAATGAACTTCTAAACATGGCATGTTATAATCCTCACTTTTTTTAAATTAAATTAAAGCTTTTGCGAAAACATCTTGAGCATTTTCAACAACAATAATTTTTACTTTTTTTCTAACTTCTTCAGGAATATCATCTAAATCTTTTAAATTATCTTTAGGAATAAAAATAACATTCAATCCGCTTCTATCGGCGGCAATAGCTTTTTCTTTTAAACCACCTATAGGTAAAACAGAACCAGTTAAAGTAATTTCACCAGTCATTCCAATATCTTTTCTAACAAATTTCTTTTGAATAGCTGAAAAAATACAAGTAGCTATGGTAATACCAGCTGAAGGACCATCTTTAGGAACAGCTCCTTCTAAAAAATGAATATGAAAATCATTATTTTTAAAAACACTATATTCAATACCTAACATTTCAGCATTAGATTTCAAAAAACTAAAAGATGTCATTGCGCTTTCTTTTAAAACTTTACCTAAATGTCCAGTTAAAACTAATTCTCCACTACCTTTAAAATGAGTAACTTCGACAGGTAAAATATCTCCACCAAAAGAAGTATAAGCTAATCCATTTACAACTCCAATTTGATCTTTATTATTTATTAATAAATGTTGATAAACAATTTTTCCTAAAAATTTTTCAATATTATTATTTTCTATTTTAATTTGTTTCACTTTATTAAATAAAATTTCTTTAACTGTTTTTCTTACTAAAGTAGCAATTTTTTGATTTAATTCTCTAACTCCAGATTCTTTAGTATAATGTCTAATTAAAAAAAGAATTGTCTCTTTATCTATAGAAAAGTTTTCTTCAGTAATTCCGTGTCCTTTTAACTGTTTAGGTATTAAATGTTCTTGCGCAATAACTACTTTTTCTTGTTCTGTATAAGAATTCAATTCTATAATTTCTAAACGATCTTTTAAAGGTTCTGAAATATTACTTAAATCATTAGCAGTTGTTATAAATAACACTTTAGATAAATCAAAAGGTTCTGATAAATAAAAATCTGTAAAATTTTGGTTTTGTTGCGGATCTAAAACTTCTAATAAAGAAGAACCCGGATCATGTTGATAATTATTAACTAATTTATCTATTTCATCTAATAAAAAGATAGGATTCATTACTCCAGCATCTTTTAAACCGCTCAAAATACGGCCTGGCATTGCCCCAACATAAGTTTTTCTATGGCCTTTTATTTCGCTTTCTTCTTGCAAACCACCTAAAGATTGTCTAACAAATTTACGACCTAAAGCTTCGGCTATAGAAATAGCTAAAGTAGTTTTTCCAACACCAGGAGGACCTACAAGACAAATAATAGTTTGAGGATTTTTTTGAGTCATTATTTTAACAGCTACATATTCTATAATACGTTCTTTGACTTTTTTTACACCGTAATGATTTTTTTCTAAAACTGTTTCTATTTTTTTTAAATCATCAACATCTTTACTTATTTTTCCCCAAGGTAAAGCAATAACAAAATCTAAATAATTACGAATAACAAAAGAATCTGCTAAATTAGAAGAAATTGATTGATAACGAGAAAGTTCTTGTAATACTTTAACTTTTATATCTTTAGGCATTTTAGAAATATTAATTTTTCTTCTTAATTCTTCTATTTCTTCCTCTTTTTTAGCTTTATCACCTAACTCATTTTGAATGGCACGCATTTTTTCTCTTAAATAAAATTCTTTTTGATTTTCGTCAATACTACGTTTAACTTCTGCATTAATTTTATTTTCTAAATCTATACAATCTAATTTTAGTTCAATATCTTGTAAAATTAAAATAAGTCTTTTATTTAAATTAGGTTCTTTTAAATACTTATATTTATATTTTTCTTCGATTTTTAAAGCAAAAATAATTAAATCTGCAGCTTTTTCAGTTGTAATTCCATCTTTTATTTGTTCTAAAAAAGCAGTTTCTGAAATTAAAAAAAGTTGATTAATATTAGAAGCTATTCTCTCCATTATTAATTTAATAAGAGTTTTTTCTTCTTTCAAATCCCCAAAAGTAATCGGTAATTCTTTATATTTAGCAATATATAAATCTTTTTCTTTTGATACTTTTTTAATTTGAACTCTTTTAATAATGCGTAATTTTACTTTATAAATTGCATCATTAATTTTGATAGAAACTAAAACCTTTGCTAATACTCCAAATTTTTCTATATCAGATATTTTAGGATTTTCTTGAAATAAATTTTTTTGTAATAAAACAACAACATAAGGACATTTATTAGCTTCAGAATAAATTAAAGCATTTATAGAAAAAGTTCTACCTACTTCAATTCTTAAATCATTAAAAGGGATTGGAACAGTATCTCTAACAATGATAGCAGGTAACTCTTCAGGAATAAAATTAGTTTCTAACTCTTTATCGTTCTTAACCATTATAATTTTTTGATTCCTCGAATCCTTTTTATTAAATTTTTTAAAATTAAAATAAAATTTTAATAATTTAAAATATTAAAATTTTAATTTTTTTTATAATATAAAAATTTTTCATTATTTATCATAATTTGTGATATTATTTTTTACTAAAAAATCAACAACTTTTTGTCTTATTAAATAATCTTTTATATTTTTAACAAAATATGAATTTTTTTTGATCATTTGAATATCTGTTTTATATTCAGAACTTACTTGTTTAAAAGTTTCTTCTAATTCTTGGGGACTAATTTCTATTTTTTCTTTAGTTCCTATTTCATCTAATAAAAAATTCAATTTAATTTTATTTAAAGCTTGTGTTTGCATTTCTTGCGAAAATTTTGTTTCGTCTAATTTCATTTGTTTTAAATATTCTTTTAAACTTACTTTTTTAGATTTTAATTCTTCTTCTAACTCTTTTTTTAAATTTTTCTCTTCTTCATCGATCAAAAACTGAGAAATTTTTAAATTACAATTTTTAACTAAAAAATCTAAAATCTCTTCTTTTCTTTTATTTTCTGTTTCATATTTTTTTTGAATTTCTAATTCTTCTTTAATTTGTTTTTTGAACTCTGAAACATTATTAATATTAGGGAATTTCATACTTTGTATTAATTCATCATTTAAAACGACATCTTTTTTTCTTTTAATATCATGTATTAAAACTTTAAAAAAAACTTCTTTTCCAGCAAGTTCTTCTTTTTCATAATCTACAGGAAAAGAAACATTAATATCTTTTTCTTCATTTCTTTTTAAACCTATCATTCCTGTTTCGAAACCAGGAATAAATTGATTAGAACCAATTTCTAAAGTATAATTAGTAGCTGATCCGCCTTCAAATAATTGTCCATTTAAATAACCTTGAAAATCAAAAATAGCAACATCTCCTAATTCTAAAGATGCATCTTTTTCTTTTGATTCTAAAATAGGATTATGTTTAAATAAAAAATCTATTTTTTTCTGGACTTCTTCATCTGTAATTTCTGAATTATAATTTTTTACTGGAATTTTTTTATAATCGCATATTTTAATTTCTGGCTTTAACATAAATTCTATGCCAAAATTGAAAAAATCTTTTTTTTTAGTTAAAACTTCTGGATCAAAATTAATTATTTTTGGTTCCCCAATTATATCATATTCTTTTTTTTGTTCAAATATTTCTTTCAATTTTGTTTGAACTAAAGATGTAAAAGCATCTTCATATAAAGAACGTGGATCAAAATGTTTTTCATACATATCCCTTGTTACAAAACCTTTTCGAAAACCTTTTAATTCTACTTTAGATTTTATTTTATTATAAATTTCTTCTATAAATACATCAAAATCATCTTTATTTATTTCAAAATGATATTGAATAAAATCATTATTTATTTTTTTAATTTGCATATTTGTACCTAGTCTTTTAAATATTTATTTATATATAACACATGTATTATTTTTTATATAATTATATAATTCAAAAAATTTTAAATTATAAAATATTAACTTACTTTATAATTATATATGTTATAGTATATTTATTTATATAATTATATGTATATAAATGTATATATTGCATATATTAATTATAATTATTTTATACTTTTAATTAAATTTTTAGTTCATTTATCTAAATATATTTTATTTATATTTTAAATTAAATTTCCAAATAATATTTATTTGAAAAATATTTTTAATATTTTTATTAATTAATAATAGATGAAGGGCTTATATTGCTTAAACAAATCTCCATAAAAAATATAAAAAATTTCAAAAATAAATTTTTTTATTTTTTATTAATATTAACTGTTTTAATTTTATTTTTAGATTTTTTTCATAGTTTTAAAATTTATAAATTTAATCAAAAACAAAATTATTTGCCTTTAATTAAGTTAAAATGGTATCATTTCATATCTTTTTCTAAATACAGTCTATTAGTTATTTTATCATTATTTTTTATAATACTTAAAGAGAACAAAAATAATAAAAAATATAAAATAACTAATTTTATAGCACTATGTTCTTTAATAAATATTTTAATAAATACTTTTTGTTTTCGTTCTTTTATAAGAGATCTAAATATTTACCCTTCTGATATTAAATACTTTAATTTAATTATTTACTATTTAGAATTTCTTTTTCTTCCATCTTTATTTTTATTTTTTTATTTTTCGAATAAATTTAAAGTTTCGTGGAAAATGATAATAATTATTTTATTAAATTTTATTTTTTATTTAATAATTAATTTTATTTTAAATTTAATACACAATTATGATGATATCAAAACATTTTTAAAAGAACAATTAATTAATTCCGATAACAAATCAGAAACATATTTTCTAATTTCTTATATACAAATCATAATCTCTTTTACATATTTAACTAGTATAATTATTCTTTGTCAAATAATTAAAAAATATTTCTTTTTGAAAGCATTTTTATTAATATTGACTATGTTATTATTATCCGTCATTACTTTTAATTTAAAAGAATGGAAACATGCTACATCATTATTTTCAGAATCAAAATCAGGATCTGGCATTTTTCCAGAAACACAAGAAATGTCAAAATATTTTACAAATATTTCTAATTTAACAAAAACTGAAATAAAAGAAAAAGGATATAAAATTTTAGAATTAGGAGCTGGAACTGGAAATGTTACTAAATATTTAATAGAAAAATTTGGAGTAGAAAACATAATATCTATTGAATGGCATTCGCATTTATGTGAATTTTTAAGAAAAGAATATCCTGGTTTAACAGTAATTCAGGGGAACGCAGCAGTTTTTATAGATTTATTAGAAAAAAATAAAATATCCCCAGATAAAATTCAAGGAATTGTTTCTACTTTACCTATAAGTATTTTCGACGAATCCGATTTTATAAATTTTGAAAATAACATTAGTAAAATAATTAAAAAAAATAAAATTAAATTTATGAATTATCGTTTTAAATTTTTCGAAAAAAAAGAAAGAGAAATAAATATAGAACTAAAAGAAAATTTAATTTTTATTACTAGTTTCATTCCTGTTAGTGTTTATACTTTTTATAATTTTTAATAAGAATAAAAAAACTATTTATGATTTATTATTCATAAATAGTTTTTTATTTTAATATATATTTTAAAAAAATTAATTCATTTTGTTAGTTGAAAATTTTAATCCTAATTTTACTAATATTTGTTTTATTTTTATTTTAAAATGTAAATAAAATTTTGTTAATTAAAAAAGCGTAATGTACCCTAAAACGTTAAAAAACTTTCAATTTAAATTAAATAAACTAAATTATTTTTTATCCCTTAAATTTAACTTTTTTGTTTGAATTTTTTAGGTGTGTGCAGTGTTATAAAATCGAGAAACACAAATCCTCGAATAAACGCATCTGTTCTATCCATATAAATTTATAACAGTGCGTGGGCAAGAGTTAATAAGATTTTATTAAGTTTAATTATTTATGAATAATCAAAAAATATCATTTATTTTTTTAAAAAAATATTTAGAATAAATTTTTTTTAAAAAAATTAATAAATATCTTCAAAAAAATTAAAAATAAAATGAATATTGTATAATATAAATAAGTTGAACCTTTTAATAATGTAAAATCATGAAAATTAAGAAATTATAAAATCAAAAGGAAATATAAAAATGAATTCTTAATTTAACTTTAAAATTTAAATAAAATAAATGAAAATATCGAAAATTATTAAATCTACAAGATGATAAAATTTGAAAAAAATTTTGCTCTTGTCAATTAAAAAAAATTAAAAATCAAGATGATATCCTTAAGATAAAAAAATATAGATATACAAACAAACAATATATATAATATAATTCTTTCCACCCAATTCTTTCCATCCAATCAAATAAAATTTTATTCAAAAGTTTTTTCTTTTAAAAGATTTTTTTATAAATAATACATACGAATATAAAAGATTTGAATTTATAATAGATATATAAAGTAATATTAGAAACATATTGAAAAGAATTAGAATATTGTTAAAATAATTATAATTTCAAATAATATTATTAAGAAATTAATAAGATATTTTTTAAAAATAATTCTTTATGAAAAAAAATTATAAATTAAATTTTTTCGAAAGATAAATATAATACAAATGTTTTTTTAACGAAATAAACAAAATGATTATCATTAATGAATCAAAATTAATAAAATTATTTCAATTTGATAACTTCTTATATCAAATTAATAAATTTTTCAACATTAAATCTGGAAAATAACATTTCAAAAAATTAAAAAATAAATTATTTTGTTTCTTTAAAAGATTCTTTATTAATATTAATGAACAAAATTAAACTATAAAATAGTAGTAAATAAAAACACTTTTAAAAATTAACTTTAGAAATAATGTTGAACTAAATTTATATTTATAAATATAATTAAAAAAATTTAATTCATTTTTATATTTAGAGTAATAATAAAGGAAAAGAGATGGAAAAACTACAAAGATTACAAAAAATTTTATCTCAAGCGAATATATCTTCAAGAAGAGATGCTGAAAAGATGATTTTAGATGGAAAAATTAAAGTAAACGGGAAAATTATTTCTAAATTAGGAGTTAAAGTTAGTACATCGGATATTATTTTAGTAGATGGACAAAAAATTTTTTTGAGCCCCTTAGTTTATTTTTTGTTATACAAACCTAAAGGTTATTTAACAACTGTTAGAGATGATCGTCAAAGAAAAACAGTTTTAAATTTATTAAAGCCGCAAGATTTAAACAACCGAGTTTATCCTGTAGGAAGATTAGATTTTTTAACGGAAGGATTATTATTATTAACAAACGATGGGTCTTTGACACATAAATTAACTCATCCTACTTCTTTAGTTTCTAAAGAATATCATGTTAAAGTGAATCAAAATTTATCCTCTCGAGATCTAAAATTTTTAAAAAAAGGAGTTTTGATAGATAATAATTATCTAGCTATTCCAAAATCAGTTTCTTGGCTTAAACCTTCTTGTCATAAAGAACAAAATTTATGGTTAAAAATTATTATTACTGAAGGAAAAAATAGACAAATCAGAAAAATGATTTCTGCTTTAGGATTAAAAGTGATTAAATTAATACGTTATCGATATTCTTTTTTAACTTTAGAAAACATGAAAATAGGAGAATATCGTGTTTTAAAACAAAATGAAATTAATCAATTAAAATTATTAGGATAAAAAAATAATCTTTCTTAAAAAATTTAAAATAAGTTGATTGTACCCTAAAAAATCAACAAACTTTAAATTTAAATTGACTAAAATAAGTTATTTTTTTATTTTTTTTACTGAACATTGTTTTTTTGTTTTAGTTTGAAAATAGAATAGCCGTTTTGAAAACGGCTTTTTTTGTTTAATAATTAATTTTTTTATATTTTAAATATACTTATTTTTAATATTTTTATCTGTTTTAAAAAGATTATTTTTATCGTAAATTTAGAAAGGTTTATATTTTTGTATTTTCTCAAAAATAGCGTCAATAATTGTTTTTTCTTTATTATTTAATTTTTTTAGAATCACTTTTTTAGAAGGAATCTAAACTGCACTCCATTCCATCAACAACAATTTAATTTTAATTATTAACTAAGTTTAACTGAATAATTTAAACTTTTTTTATTTTATCTTTTATAATTGATAATATTTTTTTATAATAAATGAATTAACTTTTGTAATTATTATACAAAAAACAAATTTTAAATTTTTTGAAAATAAAATTAAAATTTATTATTTTATTTTCTTATATAAAAAAATTTTTAAATTCTTTTTTATTTATTTTAGATATTACTATGCACTGTTATAAATTTATATGGATAAATTAGTTGCATGCAGTGTCATAAACAAAGAAAATTTTGTTTTGACTTTGACTTTGATTTTGTTCATTTGATTTCCAAACACAAAGGTTAGAAGCCATTGTTTTATATATATTATCTTTTTCATAGTTACTTAAATTTCTTAATAAAGTTTCAATTCTATAATTTTGAATATCAAAATAAATAACATTAATTTTGTTGTTTATTTTGTTGTTTAAATAATATAAAGGTTTAGTTTGAGTAATACTAACTGATTTGTATAAAGATTTTTCTGAGGAGGTGATGTTTTTCGAGTCCTTTGCTTCAATAGTAATTTTTGCTTCATTTATTTCGTCAATGTTCCAAAATAATAAAACCTTTTTTAAAATATCCTTTGTTTTAACAAAGTAGATGTATGAAAGATTTTTGCTATTATATTTTTCATTATAATGTTTTACAATAAATTCGTTTTTATTTAAATCATCTAATTCGTTTTTATTTAAATCATCTAATGATAATTCTAAATTATAATTTTTTTTTAAAAAATCAATAATTTCTGTTTTGGATGAAAATATGATATGATCTTTATATATGTTCGTATTTTTTATCGGATCTTCTTTATATTTGTCTAGATACTCTTTTAGATACTTTTGTTTTCCTTTTTCTAGATACTCTTTTTTGTTCAATAGTTGGATTGTTATTTCTGTCTTTTCTTTTAATTTGAAATTAACATTAGAACCAGTGATGATAGCAAGATGAACGTATATATATATATAATATAATAAAAATAAGAACAATTTTTTATTAGATAAAAAGAATTTTATTAATTTCGGCATCGACCAAACTCCTTGATTAATGTAGATTATAAATAGTTTATTTTTTAAAATTTTAAATTAAAACTTAATTAAGTTATTTTCTGGTCATGGTGTTTGTGTTATTATGAAATAAAAATATACTTTTGAATATTAAAGTCTATTTATTTAAATTTATGTTTAATTTTAAGGTTTAATACTTTTCTTTTAAAAATTTTTTAAAAAAAAAAAAAAAATATTAAAGTTAATTTTATTTTATTGAACCATCAAAATTGTAATAAGTTTTTTAAACAAAATATTCATTAGATTGATTTAATTTAATGATAAAGTCTATTATTTTAACTTCGTTTTGAAACAAAGTTATTTTAAATTAATTTTCCATTAGATGGATCGAATTCATTTTTGAATTTAGCTTCTTTTAATTAATGATATATTTTATTTTTTTTATCATCATCTGTCTGTTAGATGGTTGAATTTGTTTATGAAATAAATTTTTTGATCATCTTGAAATAAATTGTTTTAATTGTTTCTAGTTTATTTTGTTTTTTTAATTACTTTTGCTGTAGCAGGAATACTTGATAGTTGTGAGTTTAGTGGAAATGCAAAATATTTTAATTTCATAAAAATTACAATAATAATGATAAGAAAAGAACTTCCTAAAGATATTTTTAAGATTTTATCTTCATAATTTAAATACTTTTTGAATATTTTTTTTAATTTAATTTAAATTGAAAAAAAGTTTTTTAATTTTTAAAATTAATAATAATATAGTATGTCAATATATTATAGTTCAAAAAAAATTTGCATTCTGTAATCGCAGTGTTATAAAAAAATGTAAATGTTTTTAATTCATTTTTAATGACTAATTTTTTTGCTTTTAAATTTATTTATATTATAATCTATAATTACATAATTTCATATTTTTTATAAAAAATATTAAACCTCTACACATAACACATGTAAACACCAAAAAAGAGATTTAGTCTACTTCAATTTTTAAATTTTTATTAAAATAGTCAAAATGATACGGTATTTTTTTACGTAAAAAAATTTTTTTTATAAAAATTTATAATTATTTTTTTAAATTGTTTTTAATTAAAAATTCAATTGGAGTTTGATTGTTTAATTTTGTTAAAATCCAATTATTGTTATAAAATTTAGCAAATCTTTCTAATTTATAAATTGTTGGTTTTTTAAAATAACCTTTTAAAATTGAAAAAAAGTTTTCAATAACAGCATTGTCGTTTGGATGAGCCGGTTTTGACCACAATGTTCCTAAAAATTGTAAATGTTTTTTAACTCTGCATATTTTTAAAACCTCATTTCACTAAAAA
>NZ_JAHRHX020000034.1:0-6780 GCF_020312115.2 Candidatus Phytoplasma sp. AldY-WA1 | reverse complement strand
ATTAAAAGCTGATTGCTCACTGTTATAAATTTTTGTAAATAAATTCATTTTTAATACCGAAAAGATTAGTTAAAAAAAACTAGTCTTTTTTTTGTTTTTAGTGAAATGAGGTTTTAAAGATCGCACTGTTTTAAAAATTTGTAAATAAATTCATTTTTAATACCGAAAAGATTAGTTAAAAAAAACTAGTCTTTTTTTAGCAAAAAGAGGTTTTAAAATGAATAATTTTGAGAACGTTTAGTATAAATTGAATCCTGTTATTTTGAATTATTTTTATTATTATTGATATATTTTTCTTACTATAAAGCGGAAATATAAATAAATAAATAACTTTAAATTATAATAAGTAAAAATTATAATAATTAAAGATAATTATTTATAAAAAAAATTATTTTATCATTATCAAAATTAATTCGATACCTTATAAACAAAAAAACTGAATGTAAAAATTGTTTTTTTTATTTTTATTTTATAATTTTAATTGGTATTAATTAAAGTCGTATTGTTATAAAAAAATGTAAATGTTTTTTTAACTCTGTATATTTTTAAAATCTCTTTTCTATAAAAAAAGACTAGTTATTTTTAACTAGTCTTTTCGGTATTAAAAATGAATTTATTTACAAAAATTTATAACAGTACGAGCATTTATCTATATAACCAAAAAAAGAACCATCATCTAAATATGGAACCAAAACATTTGTTCATTTAGATGAAAAACTTAAACAATATGATAATCTTTTAAACAATTACGACAGATTAAATTCAAAATTATTTGATGAAGCAAATAAAATCGAAGATGAAATAAAAGAATTACAGGAATTTCTTAAATTAACCCAAGAAGAAAAAGAAAAAATCGAAAAAAATTAGACAACAACAACAAAATTGAAGAAATCAAGAAAAAATGCAAATATGTCGAAAAAGACATTCATATTTTGAATGGTCAATTAATTGACTTAGAAAAACAAAAAGAAACACAAATAAAACAAAAACAAGAAAAATTACAAACACAAGATGAACAAATACGTGAACGATTACAAAAACAAATCGATGGATTAACCGAAGAACTGCAACATGATATTGTTAAAACAAATTAATCTAATTAAACCTAAAATTAAAGAATTAGAAAGTCAATGTGAAAAATTTAATGAAATGTTAGTTAGTGCTGAAAAAATTAAACAAGATTTAGAACATAAATATAAAAACTTAACTTCTAAGGAACAAACTATTTTTAATCAAATCAAAACAGAGGAACAACGTCGAAAAGAATATCAAAAATTAATCGCTGAAGTAGAAGTAAAACAATTAAAACTTATAAATAAAATTAACCATTTAAAACTCGAATCATAATTAGCAAAACAATGTAAACTTGCATGGGACGATTACAATAAAAAACACGAATTTAGTTTTGAAAACATTAAAGAAGCTATTTTTGAAAGATTTGAAATTTATCAAAATACATTTACTGCAAAAACGTTCGTAAATGCAACAAGATGTTTAAAAACAGGAGTAAAAACGATTGAGAAAATTGCAATTACAGCACACGAATTCCATCGTGGTTATGATATGATCAAAAAAAATTATTTCAATGATGATAATACACCAAAAACGACGAGAAAAGATATATATAAAGATGTTTGTAATAGATGCGACCGTGCAATTGAAAAACATGAAAACGAATTTAATGATTTGACAAAAAAATTGAAGATTTTCGAAATAAACAAAAAAATATTAATTTGCAAAAAGAAAAAGATGAAGAAGACGGCGCAACTACTGACATTGAAGAACGAAGATTAATAAAATTAGATGTTTATTCAAATATTTTTTCAACATTAAAATCAAATTTAAACAAAAATGAAACACTAGAAGACATGATAATTTTACATGAAACGTTAAATAACGCTCACGAAGATAAACTAGAAGAAATCGACGCTAGAAAAGATGCTTTAAAAACAAAACAATATTATAAAGTTGAAGACATAAGAAAACAAAAACGCTGAGCACTGTTAAAAAAATTAGAAACTATAAAACACTAATTTTTATAATTTTAATGTAAATATTAAACCAAAAAAAAAGGAAAAAACCATGAACTCAAAACAAATAATTATAACATTTATTATTTTTATAGCTTTAATTGGTACTGGTTGGTATTGTTATGACAAATTCAAACCGAAAACTTCAACTTTAGAAGATGAACCAATAGACACTATCGAAGAAAATGACGATTCAATTCAAAAAATCGAATCAACTTCAATCGAAAAATCAAAAGAAACTAAAACACCAAAACCTGAAATAGAACCCAAAAATCCTATTTCACAAACTAGATTTGATGAAATAAAAAATTACATTTTATCATTAGATGACAATTTATTACCAAAAAATCTAAATACAAATGAAAAAACTAAAATTGAAGAAATAAGAACGCCAATTAAATCAGCAATACAAAGAAGTCAATCAAAACTTGATGATTATGAAAAAGTTATTGTTGAACTTCAAAACAAATTAAAAGATATAAACAACCTAAATGATAAACTTCAATTAAATAAAGAATCAGCAAAACAATATAATGAAAGAATACAACAAAAAAAAGATGAATTCCCTAAAGCACCAAATGTAGAAACACGTAAACGATTACAAAACGAACTCAACCAATTATGTACCGAACAGACGGAACTTATTAATGAAATAATGAATATAGGAAGAGAAATTAAAATTGAAAATGAAAGACATTATGATAATATGTTAAAAAACGCTGAAGATTCTAAACAACAATTAGTTAAAAATTTTGAAACATTAAAAAGTAATAACGAAAAAACTGCAATTGATGAACTCAACAAAATCTATATCGAAACAAATGACGATTCAATTCAAAAAACCGAATCAACTTCAACTTTAGAAGATGAACCAATAAACACTATCGAAGAAAATGACGATTCAATTCAAAAAACCGAATCAACTCCAATCGAAAAATCAAAAGAAGTTGAAACACCAAAACCTGAAATAGAACCCAAAATTCCTATTTCACAAACTAGATTTGATGAAATAAAAAATTACATTTTATCATTAGATGACAATTTATTACCAAGTAATCTAAATACAAACGAAAAAACTAAAATTGAAGAAATAAGAACACCAATTAAATCGACAATACAAGAAAGTCAATTAAAACTTAATGCATATGAAAAAATTATTATTGAAATTCAAAAAAAAATAACAAATGAAAATGATCTAAATACAAAAAAACACCAATTAGAAGAATCAACAAAACAATATAATGAAAGAATAAAACAAAAAGAAGATGAATTCCCTAAAGCGCCAGATACAGAAACACGTAAACGATTACAAAACGAACTCAACCAATTATACGCCGAACAGAATAAACTTATTAATGAAATAATGAATATAGGAAGAGAAATTAAAAATGAAGACGAAAAAAAGTACGGTGACATGTTAAAAAACGCTGAAAAATTAAAACAACAATCAGATGAAAATTTTAAAACATTAAAAAGTAATAACGAAAAAACTGCAATTGATGACCTTAACAAAATTTACAAAATCGTTAACTAATTTACCCAACTAAAACCGAACTGAACCCTAAAAAACATTAACAACTTTTAATTTAATAACACAGTGGGCACTGTTATAAAAAAATATAAATGCTTTTTTTAACACTGCATATTTTTAAAACCTCTTTTTACTAAAAACAAAAAAGACTAGTTTGATTTAACTAGTCTTTTCGGTATTAAAAATTAATTTATTTACGAAAATTTATAACAGTGCGTACACCCACCAAACTAAATTAATTTTTTAGTTTGGTTTTTTTATATTTAAATTAGAAAAAAATTATTATTTTTCGTAATTAACTTTAATAAACTCGTTTAATAAACGTACTCCGAAACCTGTTCCCCATGAATTATTAATGGAATTAGGTTTTGTTCCCATCGCAGTCCCCGCAATATCTAAATGAGCCCATGGAGTATGATGAACAAAACGTTTTAAAAATTGAGCTGCTGTAATTGAACTAGCGTAACGACCCGCGGAGTTTTTCATATCAGCATTTTTACTATTAATTAAACGATCATATTCTTCACTTAAAGGCATTAACCACAAGCGTTCTCCTGTTTTGTTTCCAGCGTCTAATAACTGTTTAGTTAATTTAGTTTCATTAGAGAAAAGACCGGCATGTTCTTGACCTAAAGCTACTAAAATAGCTCCTGTCAAAGTAGCTAAATCAATCATTAATTTAGGTTTTAAAATAGTTTCACAATACCATAAAGCGTCTGCTAAAACCATTCTTCCTTCAGCGTCCGTGTTAATGACTTCAATAGTTTGTCCCGACATGGAAACCACAATATCTCCTGGTCTTTGAGAGGTAGAACTAGGAGTATTTTCAACTAAACCAATTACGCCGACAACGTTAACTTTAGCTTTACGAGAAGCTAAAAGATGCATCAAACCAACTACTGTAGCAGCTCCACTCATATCAGCTTTCATATCTTCCATTCCTGAAGATGGTTTGATAGAGATCCCGCCAGTATCAAAAACTACTCCTTTTCCTATAAAAGCTAAAGGAGTTTCTTCTTTATGACTACCTTTCCAATTCATGATCACTAAAAAAGGAGGTCTGGAAGATCCCTGAGAAACAGCTAAAAGAGACTTCATACCTAAATCAGTCATAGCTTTTTTATCTAAAACTTCTACTATAACTCCTAAATCTTTTAATTTTTGAGTTTGAGCTAAAAATTCTTCTGTTCCTAAAACATTAGCTGGTTCATTGACTAAATCACGACTTAAATGAACCCCTTCCGCAACTGCTTTAGCTTCTTGTAAAACTTTTTGGCAATGATCCGCTTCTTTATTTATTATGTGAATAAAAACTTTCTCGTTATCTTTCTTTTTTGTCGTTAAATAACGATCAAAAGTATAATTTTTCAACATAAAACCTATTAAAAAATCTTTTACTTGATCACGATCAACAGATTTTTCTTCTAAATCTAAAAAAATAACTACTTTTTTAGCTTTTTGTACCAAATCAAAAACTTTACCACCTGTATTAACCCAAAAATCATTTTTTTGAGAAGATACATCACCTAAACCTAAAATATTAAGTCGATCAAAAGGAGAACCATGAGGAACTAAAAGTTCTATTTTTTGATTTTCTTTCCCTTCGAAGTCTTTTAAAGACATCGCCTTTAAAACAGTTTGTTGTGGATCTACTTCTTTTAAACCAAAAGTTTTTTTATTTTTAATTGTTTTTAATAAAATAGCTACATCTCCATTTAAAATCGGTTCTTTTGAAAAAGAAAAATTCATATTCATTTTTTATATCTCTTCTTTCTTTATTTTATTCTATATTTAGGATTCAAAAATATTTATTTTAATATAGTTTATTATATTTATTATTCTATATATTTTTAATAATAACACATTATTCAAATTTAATCAAAAGATTCAGTTTAATATTTAAAAAATATCTTTCAAATATATTATCTTAATATAAATTAAAATTATAAATAAAAAAAAAGACTTTAAATATTATTTGTTAACGCCTTTTTACATGGTGGTTGCAAAAAAAAGGAATTTATGGTATAAAAAAAGACTCTCGCGGAGAGAGTCTATTAAAATTTAGTTGTATTTAAATTTATATTGAAACAAATCTATAAATAAGTTTTAATTAAAATATTAACCTTTAAAACGTTTTAATAATTAAATTTGAAAAAATTACTTCAAATAACATCTTAAAACGCCATTATTAGGTAAAATAATGCGTTTCATGGATATTTTAAGTTTTTGTTTAATTGTTATTTTTTTATTTATTCTTCTAATTGTTTTTTAAAAAATTATTATTTATAATATTTATTTTATTGAAAAAAATTGTTTATCTAAGTCATGGAATTTAACACGTTTTTCTTCTTCTTGTTGTAATAAATCTTGTGGATTTTTCCTTGTGTTTGTTGAGGTTCTAATTTTTTTTCTAATTTCTTTTAATTCATAAATTAGTTTTCTTTGTTGTTCTGTTATTTGAATTAACGAACCTAATTTCATGGATAATGAAAATAATTTTTGATAGGATTCTTGATTTATATTTTTATTCATATTTTGAATCTCTAAAACTACATTTTTCCATTTTACAGCGAGTTTCCAATTTCGTTCGTTAATAAAAACTGATTGCGTTTCTAAAAAAAAATCATAAGAATTATTTAAAATGTAATTATTGTTTTGTAATGAAGAACTATTATCATCAATTGCCACAACTTGATTATTATTGTTAATAACAAATAATAACCCTAAACAAACGAATAAAACTATTTTAAATAAAAATAATTGTTTTTTTAATTTAAACATTAATAAATATTCCTTTGTATACATTTATATTAAGAAATAAATATCTTATTATAGTTATTTTTATAATAATTAATAATACTTTCCTTTAACTTTATTATATTTTCAATATTTAAATTATCTATATCTTTTATTATCTGTTGTATGTCAATTTTTATTTGATTATATTCAAATACGATTTCATAATTTTTAGTTTCTTTGTTATCTAAAATATTTAAACACATTTCTTTTAATTTATTTTTATTATAATTTAACTTTATTTCTTGTTTTATAGGATGCCAGTATTCATTAACTTCTTCTTTATATATATCTATTGTATTGCAACCGCAACAAACAGCTGCACAAACTTTGAAAAAAATTAATATTGTTTGGATATATGAATCCATATTTTAAATTTCTCCTTTTTTAATTAAAAATAATTATATTATTAACTATTCCTCA
>NZ_JAHRHX020000076.1:0-2436 GCF_020312115.2 Candidatus Phytoplasma sp. AldY-WA1 | reverse complement strand
CGGCATTTGATTGTGTATTTATAATTATAATTTGAGTCTGTGGATTTGGCAGTACAGTTACCCCAGTTTTCGTCGTTCCATTTGTTAGAACCTGGCATGCTGTTGTTAATCCATTCTATGGTTGCGATTTTTTTATCTTCGACTATGCCGAGGTCGATTGTTCTAGTTATTTCTTGTTTTAAACGGCATTTGATTGTGTATATGTATTTATAGTTTGTGTCTGTGGATTTGGCAGTACAGTTACCCCAGTTTCCATCGTTCCATTTGTTAGAACCTGGCATGTTGTTGTTAATATATTCTTCGGTTGCGGCTTGTTTGTTGTTAACTATGCCGAGGTCTATTGTTTCAGTTTTTTCTTGTTTTAAACGGCATATGATTGTGTATGTGTAATTACAATTTGAGTCTATGGATTTGGCAGTACAGTTACCCCAGTTTTCGTCGTTCCATTTGTTATAACCTGGCATGCTGTTGTTAATCCATTCTATGGTTGCGGTTTGCATGTTGTTAACTATGCCGAGGTCTATTGTTCTAGTTATTTCTTGTTTTAAATGACATTTGATTATGTATTTGTAATTATAGGTATAAACATAACAGTTACCCCAGTCTTTGTCGTTGTAGGTGATTATTTCTCGAATGTTGTCATTAATCCATTTTTCGGTTTTGTCTTGTATTTCTTGTGTGTTATTGACTGGGTCGAGGTAGATTGTTATAATTTGTCTTTCGCGGCATTTGATTGTATATATGTAATTATTATATATGTCAGTAGATTTGACAGTACAATGTCCCCATTTTTCGTCGTTGTAGTAGATTTCGCCTTTAACGTTGTTTTTAATCCATTCTTTGGTTGAATATTGCATGCTGTCAACTACGCCGAGGTCGATTGTTTCTTCATTGTCAAAACTGAAAAGATAAATATTTTTTGCACCGTTGGCGTGTTTGATTAATTTATTAGCTTCGTTACAGTTAGTAAAAACGCGTACTCCGTCATCGAAATATACAGCTTCAATTTTGTTGTTGTTATAATCAAAATAGCCATTTTTATTAAATGGTACAACGATTGGACCATCAGGGACTGCGTTATAACAACCTAAATTGACGTATATATCATTAACTTTAAGTTGTGGAAAAAAAGGAGGAGGAGTTAAACTAACGTCATGATTGAATTTTAATTCTATTTTTTCTAATGGTGTATTATCGTTTTTATTACTTAAATGTTTTATCATATTATTGTCTGAATGTACATCATTATTTAAATTTACTTGAAATATATATAATTTAATATCCCATAAATTGAATTTTATATAATAAACATCTTTTCCATTAATTTGAGTTTTTTGAGATTCAAATATTTTTGTATTTTTAATTGCATCAATTTCTTGATCTTCATACATTTTAGACCTGTCATAGGGTTTAACTTCTACTTGAAATGGTTCAGGTGCATAATATACTTCCCAATCACGATATTTTTGTGTATTTATTTCATTTGAATTTAAACTAGCACATTCACATAATATTTTTTTATCTTTTTTAATTTGACATTGATTTAACCAATCATGATAAGCTTGATAAGCTTGATTTAAATATTTTTTAATTTTTGCATCTTTAGTCATATTAACATCATGAATTAAATTAATTGTGTGAATGTTGACATTAGGATCAATTTGGGCTTTGCTGATGTCCCAAAAGACGTAAACTTTTTCGATGGCGATTTTATGGTTTAATAAATCATCGAGAGTATATTTGTCGTGATCACAAGGATATGTTGTTTTGAATGGATTAGGTCGAGGTTGAAAATAAATGTCTAATAAACCATCTTGAGGGTTTTTTAAATTCCAAATTATACAATCACTGTAATTGGAATTGTAACTTGGAGTAAGTGACGAAATTGAAATGCCGTTAATACCAAATAATTCCATGATTTTTGGAATGTCATTACGTGACTCAACGTTAATGTTTTGGATAAATAATTTTGGTTGTGTGATAAGCCATTTGTCTTTAAGTTCTTGGGTTGTATACATTTTAATGGTGTGAGTCTTTTTTTGATAAAAATAATTTGATATTTTAGCATAAATATAACAATAAGTAAAAAATAAAAATATAATTAAGAAAAAATAATAAATAAATTTTAAATAACGTTTTGTCATGTAATGACCTCCTTTCTTGGAATTTTGGTTTTTAAGGTTGTTACATTTATTGTTTTTTTGGTTTGTTTTTTTTATTTCCTTTGCGTTATTTTTTTTTGTGGTGGTGGGGGTTGGGAAATTGTTATGGCGCAACTGGGTTTTTGAAAAACCCTGGTTGCGTAAATGGGGTTTGTTTTATTGTTTTGCCTTGCGTTTTGTGTTTGTGTTATTGTTTTATATTGAAAGTTGAAATAGCTGTTTTTTTGAAAAAAACAGCTATTTGAAGTTTGGGTTGTGTGATAAATAAAAAAAA